>JAAZMQ010000057.1 GCA_012798745.1 Bacteroidales bacterium | reverse complement strand
GATGTCATATTTTTTCTGTTTTAGAATATGAGCATCGTATAGTTTATTTCGCAGATTTACTCCGATTCCATACAACCACGACAGCGGAAGTAACGAACGGCGTATGTATAATGGGGGATGATTCATATTAATTATTGAATATTCAAATCATAAGGTAGACGAGCCTGAATAAAATCTTCTTCCTTCAGATTTTTTATCGTCATAAAGATATCATAACTATCACCCAAATATTCTTTGAGTGTTTTTAAAGCTAAGTCGTTTTTGTTCTTGTAAAAAAATTCTTCGAAAAAGGATCGTTTTCTCGGATATTCGTATACAACGTAATCATCGCCCAAATTGGCAAGATCGGCTGCTATTTTTATGGCTTTTTCTATTCCGCCCAATTCGTCTACCAAACCGATTGTTTTTGCCTGATTTCCTGTCCAAATACGCCCTTCGGCATATTTTGCCAATGTGTCTTTAGGAATATTGCGACCTTCGGAACAGCGCGACAAGAAAGTATCGTATCCTTTATCGATATAGGATTGGAGCATGGCTTTTTCGTCTTTGTTCATAGGGCGTGTGAAATTTCCGAAATCGCTGTATTTATGTGTTTTGACCACATCAAAGTTGAGGCCGAGTTTATTCATTGTTCTCTGCATATTTGGTAAAAGGCCGAAAATGCCGATGGAGCCGGTAATTGTGGTGGGTTGAGCCACGATTTTGGTGGCATTACATGAAATGTAATATCCTCCCGAGGCTGCCAAATCGCCCATAGAAACAACCACAGGTTTTTCTTTTTTCAAGTCGGTTATGGCTTTCCATATCTGTTCCGATGCATAAGCGCTTCCTCCACCTGAATTTACGCGAAAAACAACCGCTTTTATGTTATCGTCCTTTCGAAGTTTTTCGATTTCGTTGACCATGAATTTGTCTTGAATATCCGATGAACCGTTTCCCGATACGATGTTCCCTACAGCATATAAAAGGGCGATGTTGTTTTTGGATTTTTTTATTATCGGGGGTTTTACCGATTTCATATCGCGAACCGTGGCCGACGGGATTTTGGCATCTTCATCTATATTGAGGAGTGCACGTAAATAGTTTTTCATTTCGGTTTCATATAGCACGGTATCCACAAGGTTTTTGTTTATCAGATACGCTGTGTCTTTTAAGAGAGGGAACTGATTAGCAATAGAGTCGACATCGTCGGTCAATAAATGGCGGCCATCGGCAAGATCACTCCGCATAAAACTCCATATATCGTTGAGCGAAGAGGCTGTCTGTTGTCGGTTGGCTTCGCTCATTTCAGTGAGTGTAAAAGGTTCCACGGCCGATTTGTATGTTCCTACTTTGAATACCTGGACTTCGATTCCCAATTTTTCCAAGGCGTCTTTATAAAAAACGGGCATGGATACCAAACCGTGAATGTCGAGCGATCCTTGAGGATTAACAGCAATTTTGTCAGCTACTGATGCCAGATAATATCCGGATTGTGTATAGGTGTCGGCATACGCCACAATGAATTTTCCGCTTTCTTTAAAGTCAATCAGCTCCTGGCGAATTTGCGCCAAAGTAGCAGGCGATGCAGCAAATATGCGGGGATTAAGATAAATACCCTTTATTCGATGGTCGTTTTTTGCCTTGCGAATAGCTGCAATGATATCGTCGAGTCCCATAGTTGAGCTTTCATCTTTCGGAATAAAAGTAGTAGTACGGGGTATTCTTTCTCTGATATTTCCACTTAAACTTAAATTAAGCACACTGTTGTTTGCTGGTACAAATTGTTCTTCGCCAACCGACTTAACTAATGAACCGGCAGTAATGAAAAAAAATAAGAAGAAAATAACCGAAATACATATGCTCGCAACAATGAATCCGAGCGCTGATCCTAGAACGATTTTAGGAAAATCTTTCATATAAATTATTTTTAATATGAATAAATTACTCGGAACAAAAGTAAAAAAAAAATAAGAATCAAACAATTTAAAAATCATATATTTGAATCAATTATTGTTTGATTTTAAGAGCATGCTTTTTTTACTTCTCATTTTACAGAAAATGATTCTTTCCCAATAAAAAATGATAATTTTGTAAAAAGGAAGAAATTCGTGCAGCGTTTTTCGATTTTTTTCATCTATATATATGAATGCGATAAGGAATGAATGATTCGCAGTTGATAGAAGCGTGTAAGAAAAAGGACCGTGATGCTCAGAAGAAGCTATATGAAATATATGCTCCTAAAATGATGGGCGTTTGCTTGCGTTATTGTAAAAATAACGAAACAGCACGGGATTTGTTGCACGATGGATTTTTTCGGGTTTTTACGCGCATTAGTTCCTACTCGGGCAAGGGATCTTTTGAAGGATGGATGAGACGTATTTTTGTGAATCTTGCGATTGAAAATTATCGCTTCGAACGGAAGAGAAATCTGATGGCTATCGATATGGAACAGATTGAATCGGATTTTTTTGTCCTTTCGGATGACGATTCTTACGATATCGGAGATATTACTCAAGAAGAGATTCTCTATATGGTACAGCAACTTCCGAAAAGTTATCGGACAGTATTTAATTTATTTGTGTTTGAAGATATGTCTCATAAAGAAATAGGTAAGATGCTTGGCATTAAAGAATCTACTTCGCGTTCACAATATTCGCGAGCCAGGGCAATATTGCGGGAAAAAATTAATGCTATCCTGAAAAATAAACGGTGAAAAAGATGAATGAAAAAGACGATATAAAAGAACAATTTCGGTTGAAGTTGCACGATTACAAAGCACCTGTTCCGGATAATGAATGGGATCGGCTTGAGGAATCGCTCAACAAAGCAATGCGGCAGTGCGTTGTCCGACGGCGATGGACAGTGGCTGCAGCAGCTATTGTTGTTTTGATAGTAGGCGGGCTGATATACCTGAATTTTCCGGTTAATAAAGATATGCCGATAGTAACGGAAAAAATCACTCATACTGATACTGAAGAAAAAGAACTCTCTTCTCCTATCATTGAAAAAATTGAAATAGAGCATTCTCCATTGGTGGTTTCAGTTGATAAAAATAAATTTAAGGAATTAAAAAAAACGGAAGTATTTGTCGAAAAGGAAGTGTTTCGTCCTGAAACGGAAGAGTTGCCATTCGTTGACAAGGGTACAGCAAAAGAAAGTACCAATTTGGAAGAGCAGTCGGAAACAATAGCAGATGAGGAATTAGATCGATTTATAGAAGAGTTTGTTAACCAACGAAACAGCAGTCAAACGTATTTAGATTTGAAAGAGAAGGAAAAAAAGGATAATATTGCACTAGCTTTTAATGCAAGAGGAGGATTAACTTCTTTGCGACGTACAACAAATTCTCCCATGACACTGAAAAGTGTCACATCAAAAAATTATGCGGTTGATGATGAGCCCGGAAAAAAATTGATAACAGGGAATATAAATAATATGGAATTCGATACCTATCAGGTGGATATGACCGACAATATTTCGGAGATGGTTCACGAGCAGCCTTTATCCGTGGGGATTACAGTAGCTAAATATTTTACGGATCGTATGTCTTTGGAGACCGGACTCGTGTACACTTACTTGTATTCAAAAGCAAAAAATACGGCTAATCAATTTAGAAATCAGGAAACGCAGCAGTTGCATTATTTGGGAATTCCGTTAAATGTGAATTATTCTCTTTTATCTTTCCATAAGTTGAATATGTATGTTTCTATGGGTGGGATGATTGAAAAAGATTTTTATGGGAAATATCAATATGATGAGACTGTGGAACCGGAAACGAACAGTGGAGCAGAAAAGAAAGTATCGGTAAGCATTCATCAAAAGAATCCCCAGGTATCGATTAATACCGGGTTGGGATTATTTTATCCCATATATGATAATTTGGGAATATACGGGAAAATAGGAGGAGCCTATTATTTCGATACACATAATAAATATAAAACATATTATTCCGATAAAAAAATTGTATTGGACATGAATATAGGATTTAAAATTAATTTTTAACTATTAAATAGGATAATAAAGATGAAAAAGATTTTATTAATTTGTAGCATTGTATTCATGGGTTTCATGTTAAACTCATGTTTGGATTCAGAAGACCAAAATATTACCGGTTCGAAGCAATTTTCGTATATTACTTCGGATAATCTTGGAAATGTTTATGCTCGTAGCACATCGGGATATGTTGCATTACCCATTACCTTTAAAGAGATAAACATGTTGGAGCAGGGGCGTTGTTATTTACTTTCGTATACGTGGATTTCAGAGTATGGTATGACACAGCTCAGCGATGGTTTCCAAGTTTATAATGTGGTTCTTACCGCTAATCCGGAACCGGTGCCTTCAGCGATGCTGCACCTATCGGATGCTCCGCAAGGGTCGGGGGTGCCTTTTTATAGATTTTCAGCTCCTTTTTACAGTAGTGATGAATATTTTGGTGATTTTTGGTTGTTTTCTTATCAATGGAAGAAGAAAAAAGGGGAAGAGGCAAATGTCGAATTTTATAAATCCTCGGAAACGACGGATACTTCAAGTGAAATATTGATCGATGTACGTTTAAATAAAATCGGAACGCCTACAGAAACAACAGAAACGATAAAAGATGAACTTATCGCAGTAAATTTACATCCTTTACGCAATCTGTTGCAAACACCAGGAGGAATGAGGGCAAAAGAAGTTCCTATTCGTTTTCGTTATTACATAGAGGGGAAGTCAGAGCCAACCATAAGTTCTCAACCATATTACATGATAATTTATACCGATTGATTATCCGAATTATCATTCGGTTTATTTTCTGAATGCTTTTGAAGGAAGTGATTCGTTTTTAATGAATTGCTTCCTTTTTAAATTGTTTTCCTTGCCAAGAGTCTCTTTCTTTGAATCGGTTCACAATTTTGTGCGTAAGCTCATAATTTTTCAATTTCCAATCGGGAGCAATAACTAATTCTTTAGGCGACTGAGAAGCAAATCGTTCAATGTAAAAGTCAGGGTTTAGTCGTTCAACAAAATCAACACATAAATCGATATATTCATCGAGTTTGTAAATGGTAAAAGATTGCGGAAAAGTTTTAAATTCTTTTGCCATTTCTGTCCCCCGAATAATTTGCAATTGGTGCAGCTTAATTGTCGTTAGTGGAAGTTGCGAAATTTTGTCTGCATGATTCATCATATCTTCATGATTTTCACCTGGAAGTCCCAAAATAAGATGTGCTCCAACCGGGATATTTCGTTGCGCGGTTTGAAGGATTGTTTCGCACGATTTTTCAAAAGTATGCCGACGATTTACTCTTTCCAGTGTTTTATTGATTGTAGATTCCACCCCATATTCAATCAATACGAATGTGTTTTTGTTTAATTCTTTAAAATAATCGAGTAAATCGAGAGACACACAGTCGGGTCGTGTACTGATAACCAATCCTGCTATATCAGGGTAAGACAGGGCTTCTTCGTATTTGGCAATGAGTGACTCCGGCTGATCGTACGTATTCGTAAACGATTGGAAATACGCCAAATATTTCATTGTGGGATATTTATGTGAAAAAAACGCGATACCTTCTTTTAATTGTTGTGTAATACTTTTTTCCGGTTTTCCATATGCCGGACTAAAACTTTGGTTATTGCAGTAAGTGCAACCACCACGGCCTTTGGTGCCATCGCGATTGGGGCATGTGAATCCGGCGTTGATGGATATTTTTTGCACTTTAAAAGGGAATCTCGTGGATAAGAATTCGGAAAAATCACGATAAGGCTTGTATGTTTTCATCTTTTCAATAAGTTGAAACAAATTTACCTGATAATTTTCAATTTACCCGTTCAAATTAAATGCATTTTATGGATAATGGACGCGGATGGTGGATAATAAAAGTGAATGTATTTATAGAAAATGAAAACTGCCCTCAATGAGAGCAGTTTTCAACAATCTTTTCAACAAAGGTTTACTTATAAGCTAACCTTTTCAATTTCCACCTTAATACAGCTTGTGTAGGGTGATTTACTTCAAATTATTTTTCCTCTTGCTTTTTTTCTTCCTCTTTTCCTTTTTCTTCTTGCTTAGGTGCTTCTTTTTCTTCTTTTTTTACAGGCGCGTCTTCTTTGGTTTCAACTGATATTTCAGCTTTTGTTTCCTTCGCTTCCTCTTTCACTTCCTCTTCTTCTTTCACTTCCTCTTCTTCTTTCACTTTCACCTCTTCTTTTACCTCGTCGGTACCGGCTTTAACATCAGTAGTTTCAGTATCTGATTTTTCTTTTACCTCGGTTGTTGCCTCAGTTTCTCCAGCTTCCGTTTTCGCTTCAACTTCTGCTTTCGTTTCCGCTTCCGTTTGTTTTGTTTCATTTTCTTTGTCCTTAACCTCTGAAACTTCTATTTCTTCTGTTTTCAAAACCTCTTTCTTTTCCTCTTCTATTGTTTCTTCGGTTTTTTGATCTTTAGCTTTTGCTTTTTTCCGCGTTCCTTTTTTAGCTGAAGCTTTTTGGTTTTCGAGCTTTTCTTTTAAAGCAGCCAGTTCTTCGATATCGCCGAATGTTGTTTTCTCGATTATAGGAGTAGAAATTGTTTCGGAATCATCTTTTTTGCTCGAACGTTTTGATTTGCGTTTCGATTCGGTTTTTTCAATTTGTTCATCTTCGAATACACGTGTATGAGATACAACTATTCGTTTTGCATCTTTATTGAATTCGACTACTTTGAATTGTAATTTCTCGTCCACCTGTGCTTGCGATCCGTCTTCTTTTACTAAATGTTTAGCTGATGCAAATGCTTCGACACCATATGGAAGAGCGACGATAGCACCTTTATCTGTCAGTTCAACAACAGTACCTTCGTGTACAGAACCTTCGGTGAAAATAGTTTCGAATACATCCCATGGATTTTCTTCGAGTTGTTTGTGTCCAAGACTCAAACGACGATTTTCTTTGTCAATTTCCAATACTTGCACTTCAAGTGGTGCTCCAATTTCGGTAACTTCGCTCGGGTGCTTGATTTTCTTTGTCCATGAAAGGTCAGAGATATGCACCAATCCTTCCACACCTTCTTCTATTTCCACAAATGCTCCAAAGTTGGTGAAATTGCGAACGGTAGCGGTATGGGTACTCCCGACAGGATATTTCTTTTCAATAGTTTCCCAAGGATCGGGCTTTAATTGTTTCATTCCGAGAGACATTTTGCGTTCTTCTCGGTCAAGGGAAAGAATCACAGCTTCTATTTCATCGCCGACATTTAGAAAGTCATGAGCTGTATGCAGACGCTGTGTCCAGCTCATTTCCGATACATGGACCAGTCCTTCCACTCCCGGAGCAATTTCCACGAATGCTCCGTAATCGGCAATTACCACTACTTTTCCCTTTATAATATCGCCTACTTTCAGATTGGGATCCAACGCATCCCAAGGATGTGGTGTTAATTGTTTTAATCCAAGAGCAATACGCTTCTTTTCGTCATCGAAATCGAGAATAACGACATTAATCTTGTCGTTTAATTTGACAACCTCATCGGGATGCTGAATACGTTCCCAAGAAAGGTCGGTAATATGGACAAGACCGTCTACGCCACCAAGATCAATAAATACTCCGTAAGAGGTAATGTTTTTGACGGTTCCCTCGAGCACCTGACCTTTTTCGAGGCTGGCAATAATTTCTTTCTTTTGTTGTTCGAGTTCTTCTTCAATCAATATTTTGTGAGATACAACCACATTTTTGAATTCGGGATTGATCTTTACAACTTTGAATTCCATTGTTTTATCCACGAACATGTCGTAGTCGTGAATAGGTTTCACATCGATTTGTGAACCGGGCAAGAATGCTTCAATCCCGAACACGTCTACAATCATACCGCCTTTTGTACGGCATTTGATGTATCCTTTGATTACTTCGTTATTTCGGAATGCTTCATTTACCCGCTCCCATGAACGTGAAGCGCGTGCTTTTTTGTGAGAAAGCACCAGTTGTCCCCTTTTATCTTCCTGGCTTTCGATATAAACTTCTACTTCGTCGCCTACTTTCAGATCGGGATTATATCTGAATTCGCTCATTGGGACAACGCCTTCGGATTTGTAGCCGATATTTATTATGACTTCGCGTTTATCCATGGAAGTTACGATTCCGGTTACTACTTCTTTATCACTGATTTTGCTTAGTGTGTTTGTGTAGCTCTCGATAAGTTTTTCTTTGTCTTCTTTGCTGTAACTTTCGCCTCCTTCGGCATAGGTATCCCAGTCAAAATTTTCTATGGGAGTGACATTATTTAAGTTGTCTGTCATTTGTTTTGTAAAAAAATTAATTAAATAAGTTAGACATTATATTGTTAAAAAAACGGTGCAAAGTTAGGTTGTTTTTCGATATAAACCAATTCTCTGCACTTTAAATTTTTGAATTTATGGGGGATAATGCTCAAAATATGAAAAATTGGAATTTTTTTTTAATCGGATATTTTGTTTTCCCACAACAATCCTTCTGCTACTTTTTTTCGTGTTTCTTTTCCTGCAATAATTTCAACGAGTTGTAATGCGAAATCGAACATAAAACCGGGACCTTTTCCTGTAATGATTGTTCCATCGACAGTCACATTTTCTCCGGTTATATTTGCTCCGATAAGCTGCGATTCAAATCCGGGATAACACGTGGCTTTTTTCCCTTTAAGCAATCCCAGTTCGCCTAAAACCATAGGAGCAGCACAAATTGCAGCTACATATTTTTCTTTCGCAACAAATGTTTTTATTTGTTCTTTCACCCCTTGGTGTTCATTTAAGTTTTTTGCTCCGGGCATGCCACCGGGCAAAATCAATACATCGATAGTCGAAAAATCTATGTCTGTAAACAGTCGATCTGCAAAAGCAGTAACGTTGTGTGCTCCGGTCACTTTCAATTCATCAGAAATTGATACTGTTTGTACCAAAATCTCAGCTCTTCGTAATACATCTACTGTTCCAAGGGCTTCTATTTCTTCGAAGCCATTTGCCAAAAATAGTGCTACTTTTTTCATAGTAATTCTTTTTATTTTTTTAATTGAGATTAAACTTATATGTAATGGTTCCTTGTTGATTGTTTCCCGAGTTGATCGCATTAAACTTAGTGCTACGGGCAGCCCGCAGAGCTTCTTCTCGAAGCGTAGGACTCGGAGTGTTTGTTCCTCGTCCAATTTCAGCGTGAATTACATTTCCGGCCGGGTCTACCGTTATATTAACCACCACAGTGCCATAGTCGTTCACGGTGTATTGGGGTTGTACAAGTCCTCCGGGACCCAAGCTTCTTCCGCTAAGATCATATGTTCCTATTCCTCCGCTACCTTTGGGTGCTCCTTGCGTGGCATTTCCTGTAGAAACGCCTTGTGTACCCGATCCTTCGGTATTTCCCCTGCTACCCGAAGTATTTTCTCCAAATAATCCCGACATTTGCCGATCGATCTCTCTACGGCGTGTTTCTTCTTCCCGTTGGCGACGCGCAGCTTCTTCTTGTAAACGACGCTGTTTGTCCAATTCAGCCTGACGTTGCTCTTCTTCGCGCTGAGCTTTCACATTAATCGAAGGCTCGTCGCTTTGTGTAATCAGTGACGATTCGGGAGTTTTATCGGGGATCGAAGGTGCAGAAACATCGGGGGGTTCTGTCATCAAAGGCTCTGTCGAGCCTCCTGCATCTTCTTCAGTCCCAAACATAACCGGGATTCCTTCCAATTCTTGTGGGGGGAGGACGATAGTAAAATAAGAAAACAAGAGGATAATCAGGACCAATCCCGAAAAAATGATCGTTCCGATAATTCCACCTATTTTTTCTTTTTCAATTATCATGTGATAGAGATTCTTGGAAAAAATCCCTTTAATTGGGGCGGGTCATCAATACCACTTTAAATTTATGCTTATTAGCAATATCCAATATTTTTACAATTTCTCGGTAAGGCACGTTCTCGTCTGCATAAAGTGCCACATATACATCCGGGTTGGCAGTGTATGCTGCTTGCAGAAAAGGAGTGATTGCCTCAAACGGTACTTGCCGTTCTGTTTCGTTGCCGTTTGCTACGTAGTAATTCAGATTTTTGTCGATAGTTATCCGTGTCAGTGGTTTTGCTTGAGCTTGTTGTTGCGATTTCGGCAACAAAACTTTAATCGAATTTGGCACAACAAGAGTAGATGTGATCATAAAAAAGATCAAAAGCAGAAAAATGACATCAGTCATTGATGCCATACTAAAGGTTGGTTCTGTTTTAAAACGTTGTTTTAATGCCATTTAAATATACTCCTTAAATTGCCGGTTCATTCAAGATATCCATGAATTCCATTATGCGCATCTCCATCCTGTTTACAATTCCTTTTATTTGTGTGGCAAGATAGTTATATGCAAACAGGGCAATGATGCCGACGATAAGACCGCCTACGGTTGTAATTAGCGCTTCATAAATACCTGTTGATAATATGTTTACGTTTACGTTAACACCGGCACTTGCCATACTCATAAAAGCTTTAACCATGCCGGTAACCGTCCCAAGAAATCCAATCATGGGAGCGCCGGCGGCTGTGGTGGCTAAAATGGGCAATCCCTTTTCGAGCTTGGCAATCTCTATGTTGCCTACATTCTCTATTGCTTCTGTAATATCGCTCATAGGACGTCCCAGGCGGGTAATGCCTTTTTCTACCATTCTTGCAGCAGGTGTATCGGTTTTTCGGCAAAGCGCCAATGCCGATTCAATTTTTCCTTCGTGAATATAATCCTTAATGCGGTTCATAAACGAGTCGTCTTCTTTTCCCGCACTACGGATTACTAAGATTCTTTCAATCAATACGTAAATAGAAAGAAGAAGCATAACAAAAAGTACAATCATAAGCCATCCCCCTTTAAGAGCAAGATCAAAAGCATTGATTGCTGTTTCCGGGGTTTCGACAGTTGTAGTCACCTGCTGTCCCATTTGCTGGATAGTGTCGTATGCTGTTGTTGGTATTTGTAACAAATTCATTCCGATAATCCCTTTTACAATGTTAAGTTTTTATTACGATTTTATCTATCGGTTATGTAAAGATAATAATTCAATAGAATTAATCCTGATTTTCAGGTGCCTTTAAACAATTTTTATACGCTTTTATTGTTTTTTCGAGTCCCATGTACAAGGCATCACAAATGAGTGCATGTCCTATAGAAACTTCACTGAGCCAGGGAATCTGAACATAAAGATAGTTCAGATTATTTAAATTCAGATCGTGTCCGGCATTTACACCAAGACCAAGTTTTTTTGCCAGTGTTGCTGCTTCTATGTAAGGCGCTATGGCCTTTTCTTTATCTTTCTCATACATTTCTGCATAAGGTCCTGTGTATAACTCAATTCGATCAGCTCCTATTTGAGAAGCTGCTTCTATCATTTCGAAGTCCGGATTCACAAAAATGGAAGTGCGAATGCCCAACGCTTGAAATTCGTTTACCACATCGGTTAGGAAATCTCTATGAGTGACAGTATCCCATCCTTCACTTGAAGTGATAGCGTCATGTGCATCGGGTACCAAAGTAACTTGTGTTGGACGTATTTTCTTTACCAACGAAATGAATTCGGGAGTCGGATTCCCTTCAATATTGAATTCCGTGTAAATTTTTGGTTGTAAATCAAACACATCTCTTTGTTTGATGTGCCTTTCGTCGGGACGTGGATGAACGGTGATTCCGTCTGCCCCAAAACGTTGACAGTCAATAGCTACCTGTACTACATTAGGTAAATTGCCTCCTCGCGAATTCCGCAAAGTGGCTATTTTGTTAATATTTACGCTTAATTTAGTCATAACATACATTTCTTAAAGTCTCCAAAGATGAATAACCTAAATTACTTAGTCTATCTAAAGTAAAGAAAATATAAAATACCCTCAGAAATTTGTTGTCTCTAACAATTTTTCCATCTTTGTAATCAAACTACAAAAGTAATACGAATAAACCGTTTTTTAAACATGTCGACCAAAGAATTTATCAAAAAGCAAGTAGAAAAGTTTTCTTCTCACATTACACCGGAAGAGTTTGCCGATTTAACTGAGGCCGAGAATTCTTTAATAATTTTAGAGATACCTTTGAAAGACTACACGCTAACCGAAATTGCACGAATCATTGAAAGTAACAATGCCCATATAATGAGTTTATCAGTTTTGCCTGTTTCGGATGGCTCAACTGTTCTTATATCCATTAAATTGGATATCTCTGATCTTACTCCTGTATTGCGAAGTTTTGAGCGTTTTAATTATAATGTCATTTATTATTACATGAAAGAAGGTGAACTCAATGATACACAGAGAGATCGGCTGCAGGAGTTGTTGTTTTACCTCAATATGTAATCCGAATCAAAAATAAAGATATGAGAATAGCATTGTTTGGCAATATATCTCCTGATAGGAATCCTCAATTCGAAAAATATATATTTTCAGTATGCGAGGCTATAAAAAAACATCCCGTCGACCTTTATTTACCTGATAAACTTTTTTATTCTCTTTCGCCTGATATGCAGGATAAAATACGTCCTCTATGTATACTTTTTGATGTGATACCACCTGTAGATATGGCCATGAGTGTGGGAGGCGATGGCACTTTTTTGCGCACAGCTTCAGCAATTGGTGACAGGGGGATTCCTATTTTAGGAATTAATACGGGGAGATTAGGATTTCTTACCGGCGTTAACTATAATGAATTGAACGATATTTTACCGGAAATTGTGGAGAGAAAATATCGAATCGAAGAGCGTACATTGCTGGGAATTGATACAAAAGAACACCCTAATCCTTTTGATAATATCTGCGCTTTGAATGAAGTGGCTATTCTGAAACAGGATACAGCTTCTATGCTTTCTATTCATGCTTATATCAATGGTGAATATTTGACATCGTACCAGGCTGACGGGTTGGTAATTGCTACTCCTACAGGTTCCACAGCCTATTCGCTCAGTATTGGTGGTCCTATTTTGGTGCCTGCTTCGCCCAGTATTATTTTGGCTGCAATTGCGCCTCATAGTCTTACAGCCAGACCATTGGTAGTTGCTGATGATAGTCGCATTTCATTAAAAATAGAAAGTCGCAGCAACCATTATTTAGTATCGCTCGATGGGCACTCGCAAATATTTAATGAGCAAACCCCTATTGAAGTTTTTAAAGCAGCCTATACGCAAAAAATTGTGAAACGTATTGGGCATACTTTTTTTAAAACACTTCGTGATAAATTGATGTGGGGTGCAGATCTTAGAAAATAACAAACCAAAAAAGCAGAATATTTTCATTTTATTCTGCTTTTTTGGCCTTATGTCTTATGTGTAATTTTTCTTTTATTCTTAAGTTCCGTCTCCTATTTTTTCTTTAACAGAGTCCTCTTTTGTATTTACCCCTTCTTTTTCCGGAAAAATTTTATCGAGTGCTAGAATTAGCAGGTAAAAGAGTGTCATAAAAAGAAACACTCCTACTATTCCTATACCTGCAATTTCCAATGTTTTTTCTAATGCTTGTGACATGCTGTTTTCTTTTTAAGCAAATAATGGAACCAATGTTAAGATGATGCCTCCCGCAATCACAGACCCGATTTGTCCTCCCACATTCGCACTCACAGCCGGCATAAGCAGGTAATTAAACGGATCTTCTTTCTGTCCCATCTGATGGACTACGCGAGCCGACATGGGGAATGCCGAAATACCACATGCTCCGATCATGGGGTTGATTTTATTTCCCTCTTTTCGGAACAAATTCATGAATTTTGCAAAAATTACGCCACCAAATGTGTCGAAAACAAAAGCAAACAATCCTAAGGCAATAATGATAAGCGTGTCAACCCGAATAAACCGATCGGATGTCATTGTGCTAGCAATGGTAATTCCTAATAATAACGTTACCAGACTTGCTAATTCGTTTTGAGCTGCTAACGACAATTTATTAAGTACTCCGCATTCGCGTATCAGATTCCCGAACATTAAAAAACCGATTAGCGCCAATGAAGATGGAGCAATAATTCCGGCCACGATGGTTACAACAATGGGGAAAGCAATTAATGCTTTTTTCGATATCTTCTTGTTATAATTGTCTGCGGTGGACATTCGGATCAATCGTTCTTTTTTTGTTGTCAATAATCGTATTACCGGCGGTTGAATAATAGGTACCAGTGCCATATAAGAATATGCTGCTACAGAGATAGGGCCGAGTAGATTAGGCGCAAATCGAGAAGCAACCACAATCGAGGTAGGTCCATCGGCTGCGCCGATTATTCCAATGGAAGCAGCTTCTCTTAAATCGAACCCCAACAAGGAAGCAAAAATCATGGTCATGAAAATGCCGAATTGCGCCGCCGCTCCAAACAATAATAATGATGGGTTGCGGAACAATGGCGAAAAATCGATCATTGCGCCAATCGCAATAAATATCAGCAGCGGAAAAATCTCCGTAATTATTCCCGCATTGAAAAATGTATTCAATACCCCTTCGACAGCTTGTCCTGTTGCAGGATCAATTTGAGTAATTGCCGATGAGAAAGGTATATTTACCAAAAT
>JAAZMQ010000056.1 GCA_012798745.1 Bacteroidales bacterium | reverse complement strand
GAGGAATACACAAATGGATCGTTACTTCTCAAAAATGGGTCAAAAGTACCCGTCTTGCTTAATTATGATGCTTCGAACCGTAAAATGATGTTTAAACAGAATAATAAGGAATTGATTTTGGTTAATGAGGATCAGATTGATACAGTTTATATCGACCATAGAAAGTTTATTCCGACAGGGAATGGTTTTAGCGAAGTTGTTTCACTCGAAAACGGATTGGTTTTTATTGATTGGTCATTGAAAAATGCATACAGAGGATATAAAGGAGCTTATGGTCAACTATCTCAGGCTAAAGTTGAGGTCATCAATACAGCCGAATTAACCCACGATCTGTATGAAAATCAATATGCTGAAGTTTATGAACTAAAAAATGCGAATGTGTATGAATTTTATCATAAAGGTCGATTTGTAAGATGTAAGAAAATGAAAGATGTTTTAAAGGTATTTGCCGATCAGAAAGATTCCATTCAACTTTATATAAAAAAAGAAGGAATTAACTTCAGTAATGTTGCAGATGCATTGAAACTCATTGACTATTGTTTGGGCTTTGAATTATAATGTAAAATAAATAGATAATGAAAGATTTTTTTAAAACATTCGGCATATTTATGCTCGTGGCGCTGTTTTCAATAGGACAAACGGATGCGCAAGATGGATTTGTCCATAGCTATTCGTCGAAATACGAATATCCGGAGGAAAAAAATATACGTGAAAAATTGGAAGAATGGCAAGATTTGAAATTCGGCGTGTTGTTTCATTGGGGATTATACTCCGTTCCCGGTATTGTTGAGTCGTGGTCGATTTGCTCGGAGGATGTAGATTGGATTTCTCGCGACAGTACGGTGGCTTATGACGAGTACAAAAAACAATATTGGCAATTGATCGATCAATTTAATCCGACCCGGTTTAATCCTGAACAATGGGCGCGCGTAACGAAAGACGGTGGTATGAAATACATGATCTTTACGACCAAACATCATGACGGTTTTAATTTGTTTGATACCAAACAGACGGATTTTTCTATCCTGCATGGTGCTTTTAAGGATGATCCTCGGGCAGACGTTACCAACTATATTCTGAATGCGTTTCGCGAACAGGATTTTATGGTGGGAACTTATTTTTCGAAACCCGATTGGCATTGCGAATACTATTGGTGGCCAATGTTTGCCACACCGGACAGAAACGTGAATTATAAGATAGAGCGGCATCCCTGGCGGTGGAAAAAATTTCAGGAATTTACCTATAATCAGATCCACGAATTGATGACCAATTATGGCGATATCGATATTTTGTGGTTGGACGGCGGTTGGGTGAGAGCTCCCAAACAAGATATAAAGATGGACGAAATTGCCAAGATGGCCCGTAGGTCTCAACCGAATCTTTTGATTGTCGATCGTACGGTTCATGGCAAAAACGAAAATTATCTTACGCCTGAAAGATCTATTCCCGAGCAACAATTGCCTATTCCGTGGGAAAGCTGCATTCCTCTCAGCAGTGATTGGGGATGGACACCTCGGGCAAAATTCAAGTCGGCTGACGAGGTGATAAAATTGCTTATTGAGGTGGTGGCAAAAGGCGGTAATTTGTTGTTGGGTGTCGGTCCTACTCCCGAAGGAATTATTCAACCCGAAGTGGTTGCACGATTGAAAGAAATTGGCGAATGGCTCGATGTCAACGGCAAAGCCATTTTTCATACCCGCATTACACCTGTTTACAAAAGCGGGAATGTTT
>JAAZMQ010000055.1 GCA_012798745.1 Bacteroidales bacterium | reverse complement strand
TGCTTTTGATACGCCCGAAGAGTTGGCGGCCAAACGCAAAGAAATACCCAATTTTCAGTACGATGCTTCAACACGGATGCAGATGCGCAATTCTCTCACCTTGTCGAAAGAAGAAACGCAGGCACTCCTCGACAGCCACTCACAATATGTGGTTCGCATTAAGGTAGAGCCCGGCATTGATATCACAGTCGACGATCTTATTCGAGGGGAAGTGACCATCAATTCTTCGGTGTTGGACGATAAAGTGATTTATAAATCGGCCGATGAATTGCCTACTTACCATTTGGCAAATGTGGTGGATGATCATCTCATGCAGATTACCCATGTGATTCGGGGCGAAGAGTGGCTGCCTTCGGCACCATTGCATGTGTGGTTATATAAAAGTTTGGGGTGGGAAGATTCCATGCCGCAGTTTGCCCATCTCCCCTTGTTGCTTAAACCCGAAGGGAGTGGCAAGCTAAGCAAGCGTGATGGCGATAGATTGGGATTCCCTGTTTTTCCGCTGCAATGGGAAGACCCGGAAACCGGTGAAATTTTTTCGGGCTACCGCGAAAGTGGTTATCTGCCCGAAGCGGTGATTAATTTTTTGGCTTTGTTGGGTTGGAACCCGGGAACGGAACAGGAGATTTTTTCGTTGGAGGAGCTTATTGACGCATTTTCGTTTGAACGATGCAGCAAAAGCGGCGCGCGTTTCGATTACGAAAAAGCTCGTTGGTTCAATCATAAATATATTCTGGCTACGCCCGACGAGCAACTGGTGGATATGTTTATGCCGATACTGGAAGAAAAAAACGTTGTTGCTTCGCGCGATTATGTGACAAAAGTGGTTGCATTGGTGAAAGATCGGGTAAACTTTGTCAATGAATTGTGGGATCAATCGTCCTATTTTTTTGTAGCTCCTACGGATTATGATGCAAAGACGGTGAGAAAACGTTGGAAAGCCGAGACGCCGGATCAGATGCGCGAATTGATCGATATTCTGGAAAAAATGGATGATTTTTCTGCCGAAAATCAAGAAAAAATCATCATGAAATGGATACGGGACAACGAATACCATCTTGGCAATGTGATGAATGCTTTCCGCCTGGCATTGGTTGGTGAAGGGAAAGGACCTCATATTTTTGGTATCACCGTTTTGCTAGGTAAAGAAGAAACCATTGCCCGTTTAAAAAAAGCTATCGAAACCATTCCTGCGCCCAATGTATAACTTTATAATTCGTTTATACGCTTCGTTGGTTCATTTGGTTTCGCCTTTTCATAAAAAAGCGAAGCTGATGGTGCGTGGACAGAAAGATACGTATCGGATTCTTCGAGAGAAGAGGGATCCGAATGAACAATACATTTGGTTTCATTGTGCGTCGCTGGGAGAGTTTGAGCAGGCTCGACCGATGATTGAAACGGTGAAAAAGAAGTATCCGGCTTACCGGATATTGCTTACTTTTTTTTCTCCCTCAGGCTACGAGGTGAGAAAAGATTATTCGTTTGCCGACATTGTGTGCTATCTGCCTTTTGATACACCAAACAGGGTGAATGCGTTTCTGGATATAGCCCAACCAACACTTGCTGTTTTTGTTAAATACGAATTTTGGTATAATTACATTCATGAAGCCTATCTCAGGGGGATTCCGGTTTATCTGATTTCGGCAATTTTTAGAGATAATCAACCGTTTTTTAAGAAAAACGCGGGACGTTACGGAAAAATCCTGCATTTTTACCGAGAGATATTTGTTCAGGACGAACATTCGAAAGAATTATTGAACCAACAGGGTATTACTCAGGTAACGGTTACGGGCGACACCCGTTTCGATCGGGTGATTGAGATTCGATGCCAGGCAAAGGAACTGCCCCTTGTGCATGCTTTTACGGAGAATAAAAAAAGCGGCGACGGATTGGTTTTGGTGGCAGGAAGCTCATGGCCTCCCGATGAGGATATTTTTATCGATTATTTCAATACCCGCCAACACGTAAAGTTGATTGTTGCTCCGCATGAAATACACGAATCGCATCTTGAGGACATAGAAAAAAAATTGAAACGCCCTTATATACGCTATTCTGCTGCCACAGAAGAAAACATTCGGGATAAGGATTGCTTGATCATCGATTGTTTCGGGTTGCTCTCTTCCATTTATCGTTATGGGGATGTGGCTTATATTGGCGGAGGATTTGGTGTGGGTATTCATAACTTGCCCGAAGCAGCAGTTTATGGCATTCCGGTAATTTTTGGTCCTAATTACGGAAAGTTTCGCGAAGCACACGATCTTATTGAAAAAGGTGGCGGATTTGTTATTCATGATAAGCAAGAATTCAATGCACTGATGGATAGATTTGCAGAACAGCCGGAAATGCTTTCTGCGGCAGGTAATGAAGCCGAAGATTATATTTTGAGCAATGCCGGAGCCACGCACCAAATTATGGAAAAGATCGCTACCGATTTATAATCATCTATAAATGGAGCATTTTGTTTTTAAGTTTGCTGCTTTTTCAAACAATCCTGCTTTTGCATTGTTTATAACAGATAAAGAGTTGGAATGGAAAACATGAATACATCATCGCGTAAAAAAATAAAGATCAAGACTCGGATTTTTGTGCCGATGATCTTTATGATTGCCATTTTGTTGATCACTTATTTTTTCCCTCGACAAGGAAAATTTCAATATTCGTTTAGTGAAGGGCGGCCGTGGCGATACGGTTTGCTTACGGCTCCATTCGATTTTCCTGTATACAAATCGCCCGAACAGTTAAAGCGAGAGCAAGATAGCATTTTGGTTTATTTCGAGCCGTATTATCTGATCGACAATCAAGTCATGGAAAATGCCCTTGCCCGGTTCGATGCCGATGTAAACACTAAACCCAATCTCAAAAATTTAGAACCTGCTTATATTCGTTATATTCGGAGTAAGTTGAAAGAAATTTACAGCCAAGGCATTATGAGTGTCGAGGATTACGAACGGATAGCTTCTTCTACCACCCGATCGTTCCGACTTAAAGAAGGGAATGTGGCAAATTCGCGAAATATCGAGAGTATTTATACGATCCGTTCGGCATACGAAAAAATTTTGAACGACAGGCCAAAGAATTTAGATGAAAATAAGTTGAAATCGGCCGATATCCATAATTACCTCAAAGAAAACATCATTTACGATGCTTCAACATCAGAGAAAGCAAAACGAGAATTTATTCAACAAATTTCGCCTACTAGTGGCATGATCCAAGCGGGACAGCGGATAATCGATCAGGGTGAAATTGTAGATGCGCATACGTATAATATTTTGTCTTCGCTCAAGAGGGTCATCGAAGAGCGTAGCGGTGGTGTAGGTAGCGATAGTTGGCGGCTGGTAGGCGAATTTATGCTTGTGTTGATTCTGATGGGGTCGTTCTATCTTTATTTGTTGTATTTTAGGCCTCGCGAGTTCCGAAATCGGAAAAACGTAACCTTTATGTTGTTGATCATCACTTTTTTTGTGATATTAACTGCCATAACCGTAAAATATAATTTGTTTAATGTCTACATTATTCCCTATGCCATTGTTACTATTCTGATCCGTACGTTTATCGATTCCCGAACAGCGCTGTTTGCCAGTATCGTAACCATTCTTCTCAGTTCGCTGATGGTACCTTATCCTTTTGAGTTTATTGTGATTCAGATAACGGTGGCTATGGTTTCTATTTTTGTATTGAAAGAATTGACCGAACGTTCGCAGTTGATCCAAAGTTCGTTTTTTATTCTCATAACCTATATTCTTGTGTATCTTGGGTTGACTCTGTACGCCGAAGGGGATATTAAGAAAGTGAACGGCATGATATTGGTTTATTTCCTTATCAATTTCATTTTCATTATGTTTTCCTATTTGCTGGTTTATATTTTCGAGAAGTCGTTTGGTTTTATTTCGGGTGTGAGCATGGTGGAACTTGCCAATATTAATAAGCCTTTGTTAAAAGAGCTTTCGGAAAAAGCACCCGGCACCTTTCAGCATTCTATGCAGGTTTCCAATTTGGCTACTGCCGCAGCCTCCAGAATTGGTGCAAATGCTTCGCTGGTGCGTACAGGAGCATTGTATCATGATATAGGAAAAATGGTTAACCCGGCATTTTTTACCGAAAACCAAGCATCGGGTATAAATCCTCATGCGGGATTGCCTTTTGAAGAAAGTGCGCGAATCATTATCAATCATGTGAAGGATGGGGTGAAGATAGCAAGACAAAATGGTTTACCTCAACAGATTATCGACTTTATTGAAACACACCACGGTACAAGTGTTCCGAAATATTTTTATATTCAGTGGAAAAATGTCAATCCCGGCAAGGAAATTGACGAAGAGGTATTCAGGTATCCGGGCCCAAATCCTTTTTCAAAAGAAACGGCTATTGTGATGATGGCGGATGCAGTAGAAGCGTCTTCGCGTAGTTTGGCGGAGTATAGTGAGGAATCGTTTCGGGATTTGGTCAATAAGATTATCGATGATCAGGTAAATGGGGGATATTTCAAAAAAGCACCAATAACTTTCAAGGATATCGAAACGGTGAAAGATGTGTTCGTGGATAAATTGAAAACCATTTATCATACTCGGATTGCTTATCCTGAACTCAAGGCCGGGGTTTAAAGTTAAAAAACGGAGGCTGTCTCGAAATAAAAAAGTCTTTTGAGAATTGAATATTTAAAATTATCTCCGATTTTTCTTATTCCCATTCAATTGTGGCGGGTGGTTTGGATGAGATATCGTAAACCACACGGTTCACGCCTTTTACTTTATGGATGATGTCGTTCGATACTTTTGCCAGAAATTCGTAGGGAAGTCGGGCCCAATCGGCGGTCATGGCATCAATGGAAGTCACGGCACGCAAGGCAATGGCATTCTCGTATGTACGTTCGTCGCCCATTACCCCGACTGATTGCACCGGCAACAAAATAGCACCGGCCTGCCAAACCTTATCGTAGAGATCGGCTGCGTGAAGTGCCGAAATGAAAATATCGTCGGCATCTTGTACGATGCGTACTTTTTCGGGAGTGATTTCGCCGAGAATACGGATTCCAAGCCCCGGACCCGGAAACGGATGACGATAGATAAGTTGGGGGTTCATTCCTAGTGCCAATCCGATGCGGCGCACTTCGTCTTTAAACAGGATACGGAGTGGTTCACAAAGTTTGAGGTTCATTTTTTCGGGAAGACCTCCCACGTTGTGGTGGCTTTTTATGGTTGTGCCTGTAACGGAAAGCGATTCGATGATATCGGGATAAATGGTTCCTTGAGCCAGCCATTTGATATTTTTCAGTTTGCGCGCTTCCTCTTCAAAAATCTCGATAAAGCCTTTCCCGATGATTTTTCGTTTTTTTTCGGGATCGGTAACCCCTTTCAATGCTTTGTAAAAATGCTCTTTGGCATCTATGCCGATAACGTTTAATCCCATATCCTGGTAATCGGCCAGTACTTTTTCGAATTCATTCTTTCGCAACAGTCCGTGATCCACAAAAATACATGTTAAGTTTTTGCCAATGGCTTTGTTCAGCAACACGGCCGTTACCGATGAATCTACTCCTCCCGAAAGTGCCAGAATAACCTTATCGTCGCCTAATTGTTCTTTCAGTTGCTTAATGGTGGTTTCGATAAACGATGCCGGAGTCCAGTCTTTTTGGCATCCGCAAATGGTGAGGAAATTATCCAGAATTTGCATACCTTGCTCTGTATGCGACGACTCGGGATGAAACTGTATTCCCCATGTAGGTTCGTCTTCTACTTTATATCCTGCAACTTCTACTTTTTCTGTTGAGGCAATAATTCGGAAATTCTCAGGCAAACGAAGAATATTATCGCTCAGCGACAGCCATACCTGTGAGTCTTGTGGCAGATTACCGAGCAACGCATCGGAATGGTCCGGTATGCGTAACCGTGCAAGATCATATTCACGGCTGCTGCTTTTGCCTATTTCTCCTCCCGATGATTGGACTATGAGTTGTGCGCCGTAACAAATGCCCAGTACCGGATAATATGAACGGATTGTGCTTAAATCGGTTTTAAAAGCGTCGGGATCGTTTACCGAAAAAGGGCTCCCGGACAGTATTACCCCTTTTACGGTTTTATCGTTGTAGGGGAACTTATTGTAGGGTACTATTTCACAATAGGTGTTCAGCTCCCTTATCTTTCGGCCTATGAGTTGTGTTGTCGGCGATCCGAAATCGAGAATGATTATTTTTTCGTGCATAAATCGGATGATTTTCAAAGGTGCAAAGATACAAGATAATTTTTTTAATCAATCAAATGAGTATGATAAACTTTTATATCTCACCTTATTTGATGTGTAATATTAATGCTTGTAGCCGACTTTATAGTACGGCATTTCCCATTTGTTGTTTTTTTACTGTTGTTCTGCTTTGTCAATAGGTAATGGAATGTCTATTGCTTCTTGCCAATCGATTCCATATTTAGGCATTGCTTCTAAAAAGGGATCCGGGTCGAATTGTTCAACGTTATACACTCCCGGTTTTTTCCATATATCTTTCATATACATTAGTGCCCCTACCATTGCCGGTACGCCGGTGGAATAGGCAACGGCTTGCGTTCCGGTTTCTTTGTATGCTTTTTCGTGATCCAAATTACTCCAAATATAATAACTCCGCTCTTTCCCTTGATAAATACCTTTGAGTTGTACTCCGATAGATACTTTCCCTTTATAATTTTCTCCCAAAGTAGCGGGGTCAGGCAGAATAGCTTTTATAAATTGCAGGGGAATGATCTCCATTCCTTCATAATGGATGGGTTTGATAGAGGTGAGTCCCAATCCTTGTAAAACTTCCAAAACAGTAAGATAGCGTTCGGAGAATGTCATCCAAAAGCGAGCTTGCTTGATGGTTGGATAGTGTTTCACCAACGATTCCAATTCTTCGTGAAAAAGCAAATAGCTTTCTCTTTCTCCAATTTCGGGATAAGCAATTGTGCGATGTATCTCGAGAGGCTTTGTTTCGATCCATTTTCCTTCTTTGTAGTAAATACCGGGGGAGGAAATTTCACGAATATTGATTTCTGCATTAAAATTGGTAGCAAAATATTTACCGTGATCGCCGGCGTTACAATCCACTATATCCAAGTAATGTATTTCGTCGAAATAATGTTTGGCTGCATACGCTGTGAACACGCCGGTGACACCGGGATCAAAACCACAGCCGAGTATTCCCGTTATTCCGGCTTCTTTAAATTTGTCGAAGTATGACCATTGCTCGATGTAATAGAGATGAGGATTATCCGGTGATTCATAACTGGCTGTATCTAAATAGCTAACACCTGTTTGCAAGCATGCTTCCATGATAGCTAAATTCTGGTAAGGCAGTGCAAGATTCATCACCATGTCGGGTTTGAAGTCCCTGATGAGCGACACCAGTTCATCCACTTGCATCGCATCTATTTGCGCAGTGTGAAAATAGCCCTTATTGATTTTTTTTACAATGTTATCGCATTTTTCTTTTGTTCTGCTAGCTATTAATACTTCCTCAAACACTTTCGGTACTTTTACCAGCTGATGTGCAGTCGCAGTAGCAACACCTCCTGCACCAATAATCATTACTTTCCCCATAGTTCTATTTTTTTTTATGTGTATGAAATGAATAAAAAACACTTATCTCTTCTCTCTTAGATTTTCAGTTTAAAAAAACTTGAGTTGGGATAAGAGAAAAAACAGAAAAAGAATTTAGGCTATAAGGAATTCGTTTTATGGCTGATCAACAAGCGAATAACAAAATATACCTTATAATTAAAACAAAGATATAAAAATTCTTTATATCTTGAGTGTTTTTGCATAGAGCATGAAATAAAAAGCAAAAGCAGTTTCTTATGTAAATTAATTCATCGAATTTGATTAAGTTTGTATTCAGATAAATAGAAAATTTATATGAAATCAACAATCTCCAAATCCGTTGTTAAGGCACACGACATCAGACAGTTTCAGTTTCGTGATACCCCGTTCGTTAAGTTGATGAACAAGCGTATCTATAATATTCTGATGATTGCTTCGCGCTACGACATGTTTATTTTACAAGACGATGGTCGTGTGGAAGAACAGATTTTCAATGAGTATGCATCGCTCAATCTTCGTTATCCACCGCTTTTTACTCAGGTGAGTACCAGAAAAGAAGCACTGAACGAGTTGAAAACCAATCGTTACGAATTGGTTATTTGTATGCCGAACATGGATAATAGCGAGGTGTTTGAGGTGGCGAAAAACATTAAAGATGAGCATCCTCATATTCCGATTGTTGTTTTGACTCCTTTCTCTAAAAGTGTTACCAAGGCATTAGCGAAAGAAGATCTTAGTAGTATTGATTACGTTTTCAGTTGGTTGGGTAATACGGATTTGCTGCTGGCTATCATCAAACTTATTGAAGATCGCATGAATGTGGAACATGATGTAAAAACTGTTGGGGTGCAAACCATTATGTTGGTAGAGAACTCCGTTAGGTTTTACTCGTCGGTATTGTCGCTTTTATATAAATTTGTGTTGTATGAATCGAAAGAATTTTCGAAAGAAGCACTCAATGAACATCAGCGCATGCTTCGTATGAGAGGCAGACCCAAGATACTTTTGGCGCGAAATTATGAGGAGGCGGTGGATCTCTACCAAAAGTATGGAGATAATATGCTTGGTGTTATTTCCGATATGAGTTTTAATCGTGAGGGAGTAAAAGACAAACTAGCAGGGAAAAAATTGGGCGAATGGATTCGTAGTCAAGACAAGTACGTTCCTATTATTTACGCTTCATCTGAAAGTGAAAATGAGAAATATGCTGCCGAAATTAATGCTTCGTTTATCGATAAAAATTCCAAAACATTTCCTCAGGATCTTCGCAAAGTGATGAAGGAAAATTTTGGCTTTGGTGATTTCATTATTGTCAATCCTCAAACTAAAGAAGAGATTTTTCGAATAAAAAATCTGAAAGAATTGCAGAACACTATCCGGAAAATACCCGACGATTCGCTGTATTATCATCTTTCACACAACCATTTTTCTCGTTTTTTTTATTCGCGTGCCATGTTTCCTGTCGCAGAAATGCTGAAAAGGATTGATGTTTCGGAGTACGAGAGTATGGAGAAAGCACGTGAACTGATTTATGATGCTATTGTTCAATATCGGCGCATGAAAAATACGGGTGTGGTTGCGATTTTCGAGAGAGATCGTTTCGATCAGTTTTCCAATTTTGCCCGTATCGGAGAAGGTTCGTTAGGTGGCAAAGGTCGTGGACTAGCGTTCATGGGAAGCATGGTAAAAATGCATCTGGAGTTTAATGCGTATGAAAATTTTCCGGTTCTTATCCCGCGTACAGTGGTGCTTTGTACCGATATTTTTGATGAATTCATGGAAACCAACCAATTGTACCCGCTTGCGCTGTCGGATTTGCCTGATGAGGAGATTCTAAAACTTTTTTTGGCTGCAAAACTGCCGGAAAGGTTGATCAATGATTTTTTAGTGTTTCTCGATGCAATTAATGCCCCCATAGCCATTCGTTCCTCCAGCCTTCTCGAAGATTCCTGCTATCAGCCTTTTGCCGGAATTTATTCCACCTATATGATTCCCTTTGTGAACGATAAGCGTGAAATGGTGCGGATGATCAGTGACGGTATCAAAGCCGTTTATGCTTCGGTTTTTTATAAAGATAGCAAAACATATATGGCGGCTACGCGGAATTTTATCGATCAGGAGAAAATGGCGATTTTATTGCAGGAAGTTGTGGGATCACAGTACGGTTCGCGTTTTTATCCGACTATTTCGGGTGTGGCTCGTTCGATCAATTATTATCCCATCGGCAACGAAAAACCGGAAGATGGAATAGTGAACATGGGATTGGGATTGGGGAAATACATTGTTGATGGTAATATGGGGTTGCGTTTTTCTCCTTTGCATGCTTCTAATATTCTTCAATTGAGCACCTTGGAGATGGCTTTGAAAGAAACACAAAAGCGTTTTTATGCACTCGATACAAATAATACAATAAAAGAATTTCCTGTAGATGATAGTTTTAATCTTTTGCGATTGGGATTAAAAGAAGCAGAGAATGATGGGGCGTTGCGATATATTTCATCGACTTACGATCCGTTGGATCAAGTTATTCGTGAAGGGTATTATCCCGGAGGGCGCAAGATCATTTCTTTTGCCCATATTTTGCAGCACAATATGTTTCCGCTGGCCAAGATTTTGGAT
>JAAZMQ010000054.1 GCA_012798745.1 Bacteroidales bacterium | reverse complement strand
CGAATCATGTATGATTTGCCATGTCCATCCTCATGCCGAAGAAACATGGAAATTATCTGTTCACGTAAATAACAAAAGTGGTGTTATGACGAATTGTGTAGATTGTCATCTTCCTCCAATAGAAAATACGTGGGATCATTATAAGGAAAAAATTGCTCTCGGTTTAAAAGATGTATGGGGATATCTTACAAAAGACAGCGCCGATTTTGATTGGGAAAGCAAATCGGAATTGGAGTATGCCATAAAATACATTCCTAACGAGTCTTGTGAAAAATGTCATCAAAACCTGTTCCCTGAAGGTGTTACCGACGATGCAATCACGGCTCATCTCTATTATGAAGAAAATGCAAAAACACTTGACTTGCAGTGTATAAGCTGTCATTTGGATGCAGGACACTACAACCCGAATTATGTTCACGGAAAAATGACAGGTATCCCGGGAATAGATGATAAGAGTGTCGTAGACACGAGTATGTTCTATAAAGAAGCGACCAAAGTAACGGTTTTTGCCGATTACATAGAACAAATACCCGGGACAGCGGTATCATTTAAGATGATCGCTATACCGGGTGGCACATTCAATATGGGAAGCCCTGATAATGAACCCTTTCACGAACCCGATGAAACTCCGGTTCATGAAGTTACTGTGAGTCCGTTCTTTATAGCTGAAGCTGAAACAACCTGGAATCAATACTGGGCATTTTATGCTGAAACCATGAGCGAAGGACGTACGCCACCCGAAGAAGTTTATGAAAATAATTTGAAAGCTTTGAGTGTGGATGCCATTTCCGGGCCTACCCCTCCATTTGGATTTCCCGATCAAGGATGGGGAAGTGGCAACCGTCCGGCTATCACGATGACCCACTATGCAGCAGAAGTATTCTGCCTGTGGTTATCTTTAAAGACCGGCAAAAAATATCGACTCCCCACCGAAGCCGAATGGGAGTATGCTGCACGAGGAGGAACTCAAATGCCTTATTTCTTCCCGGGCAATCCTAAAGATTTTTCGGATCGAGGATTCTGGCGCAAATTTTTCAAAGCCAAAACAGATCCCATCGCATCGTATGTAATTTATAATAAAAACAGCAACAACAAGACTCATGAACCTGACGCTGTGCAACCTAACCCGTTCGAATTAAAAAACACGCTAGGAAATGTATTGGAATATTGTGCCGATAAATATGATCCTGAAACATACAGCAAAACGAAAGGAGCTGTAAATCCATTAATTAGGGAAGGAGAAGAATGGGTTATTCGCGGTGGAAATTACACTTCTGATGCAGCCGATGTACGCTGTGCAGCACGCGACCACACTCATCATGAAGCATGGCTGAAAACCGATCCTCAACAACCTAAAAGTATTTGGTGGTATTCCGATATCAAAGGGATTGGTTTTCGTGTAGTTTGTGAACCCGACTCGCTAATTATCCAAAATAAATAATAATTTTTTTTTAAACTTATCGATATGAAAAAGAACAACTTAACCAGAAGAACATTTTTAAAAAGCTCCGCAATGGCAGGAGCATTCGGTGTAATAGGAACAACCTCTTCCGCAGGTTTATTAACCTCATGCAGCGGCGGAGAAAAAAGTAAGAATGGCAACGTTGCCTTAAAAGAACCCGGTAGCTACTATATCCCCGAACTTTCCGATAAAGCTGCAGACGGAAAAGAATTAAAAGCAGGAGTAATCGGATGTGGCGGACGCGGATCAGGTGCAACTTTCAATTTCCTGAACGCAGCAAATGGCGTAACTATTGTGGCTTTGGGGGATGTTTTTCAAGAAAGAGTGGACAGCTTGGCCGAAAAACTGAAAACCGAAAAAAATATCGATATCCCCACAGATAAGCGTTTTGTGGGTTTAGATGCATATAAACAAGTTATCGATAGTGGTGTGGACGTAATTATTGATGCAACACCCCCATTTTTCAGACCGGAACATTTCAAATATGCCGTAGAAAAAGGGAAACATTGTTTTCTGGAAAAACCAATTTGTGTAGATCCCGTAGGATACCGTACTATCATAGCTGCAGCAAAACAGGCTCAAGCAAAAAACCTGTGCGTGGTAACCGGAACACAACGTCATCACCAGCGTAGTTACGTGGAATCATACAAAAAAATTATGGAAGGAGCGATCGGGGAAATTACCGGAGGTGTGGTTTACTGGAATCAAGGAATGTTGTGGTATCGCGATCGGCAACCGGGATGGAGTGATTTTGAATATATGATTCGTGATTGGGTGAACTGGAAATGGTTGTCGGGTGACCATATTGTTGAACAGCATGTTCACAATATTGATGTATTCACATGGTTCACGGGATTGAAGCCAATAAGTGCCGTTGGATTTGGTTCTCGTCATCGTCGCATCACAGGCGATCAATACGACAATTTCAGCGTCGATTTTACAATGGAAAACGGTATCCATTTTCATAGCATGTGCCGTCAAATAGACGGATGTGCTAACAATGTTAGCGAATTTATTCAAGGAACTAAAGGATCATGGACAACCCAAGGTGAAACGGCAATTAGAGACCTTGCCGGAAATGTCATATGGAAATACGATTACGAAGCAGAAAAAGCCAACTTCAGCCAAACCGATCCTTACACGCTAGAACATGTCAACCTGATCAATTGCATTCGCGCGAATAAACCCATTGAACAAGCTTCTGAAACAGCTATTGCCAATATGGCAGCTATCATGGGACGCGAATCAGCTTATACCGGTCTTGAAACAAAATGGGATACAATGACCGCGTCAACCCTGGATTATACTCCTAAAGATCTGAATATGGGTAAAATGGATATGAGCGCATTCACTGTACCCGTGCCGGGTAAACCTCAAGAGAAAAAAGGATAACGATGACACTTGACAGAAGAAATTTTTTAAAAAGCACCTTTGCAGGTGTCGCAGTGCTTGCCGGAGGAAATCGTACCGTTTTTGCTTCGTCTACTGAAAAAAAATCGATTACGAATAAATCATCCAAAGCAAAACTAAACCTTTCGTTTCAGGAAGGAATTCCTCCCGGAAAAAACCTGAATGAGAAATTCGATTTCATGGAAAAGCATGGCGTAGTGGGATTTGAACCCGGCGGAAGAGGGCTCGCCAAACGAATTCCCGAATTCAAGAATGCACTGAAAGGCCGCAATATCAAAATAAGCGCCATCTGTGCCGGATTTGATGGTTTCATCCTTTCATCCGATCCGGCCATTCGCAAACAATGTCGCGATACAATGAACGAAATCATCATCGCCGCAGGCGAATTGGAATCTACCGGTGTAATTATGGTGCCGGCCTTCAATTCACAAAAACCCGTTATGCCCCATACGCAGGAAACACGCGATTTTCTCTGCGAACAGCTCAACGAGATGGGCAATTTTGCACGGGAACACGGCACAACAGTTATTCTTGAGCCCCTCAACCGACAGGAAGCTTTTTATTTGCGTTTGGTTGCCGATGCCGCTTCCATATGCCGCGATATCGACAATCCGGGCATTAAATGCATGGGCGATTTTTGGCACATGACATGGGAAGAAACTTCGGATATGGGGGCTTTTATTTCCGGCGGAAAATACTTGCAACACGTACATGTGGCAAGCCGAAAACGCCGCAGTATGCCGGGAGAAGACGGCGACGCCGATAATTACGTGGACGGATTCAAAGGATTGAAAATGATTGGGTACGACAAATATGTCAGCTTCGAATGTGGTGCACAAGGTGATCGCAACATAGTGGTTCCGGCAGCAGTGGAATTACTTCGCAAACATTGGGAAGAAGCATAAAATAAGCTGTTTCTGCAATCTTAGTTGAAAAAAGAGGGTGTGTCATAATGTGATTTCACCCTCTTTGTATTCGTATTCCTATCGGGGAACAATTTCAATTATCCAATTCTCAAAGGCTTATTTTAAATTTTGATGCATCCTCTTTTTATATCAACAAAAATATGTTGATATTTGTGTTATAATACAACTGACGGATTTTGAATCGATATGAAAAAATTAAAACAGTTTTTATCCTCTTACATAGCTACTATCATCTTGTTGGCTCTTTATGCTTTCGGACTGGCAGCAGCCACCTTTATCGAGAAATATCACGGCACCGATGTTGCCAAATCGATGATCTACCATTCCCCACTCTTTTTTTTCCTGCAATTTCTTATGGTTGTGAATTTTGTCATGATCGTTATTAAATATCGCTATTTTCAACGTCGCCGATGGGCGTTGGTGATCGTACATTTTGCCTTTATCGTCATTCTGTTGGGAGCATTAATCACCTATTTGTTTGGAAAAGATGGAATGGTTCATATTCGTGAAGGAGAAACAACCAACCAAATAGCCCTGAACACCCCTGAAGGTATCAAATACGAAACACTGCCTTTTACACTCAAATTGGTTGACTTCAGATTGATTCGGTATCCGGGCTCGGAAAGCCCTTCGTCCTACGAAAGCGATCTTCTTATCGGATATGCAGATGGTAAAATTCAGAAAACAAAAGTTTACATGAACAACGTATTGAATGTAAAAGGATATCGTTTTTTTCAAGCCTCTTTTGACAAAGACGAGATGGGAACCATTCTTTCCGTGAATAAAGATGGAGTGGGAAGAACCATCACCTACAGCGGCTATTTTTTACTGCTGATCGGATTCATTCTTGTTTTCACCACAAAAAACTCCCGATTCCATCAATTGAATACACAACTAAAGAAAGTTAAAAAAGCATGCCAATCTACGATAACATGTCTGGTGTTTCTTGTTTTTTCTAGTACTCTATCTGCACAGAATATGCCCCCTATGAATATGATGGAAGCAGTACAAAAAAACGCAATCGATCCGCAACATGCAGCACGATTCGGCGAATTGCCCATGCAATGGGGTGGAAGAATTGTTCCGGTCAATACGTTTTCTTCCGAAATCCTTCGCAAAGTATACAAAGAAACCACTATAGGTAAACTCAATTCCGATCAGTTTCTGCTCAGCTTTCTTTCGATGCCGCAAATGTGGATGCGGGTTCCGTTCATTGCCGTTTCCAACAAAGAAATAAGCCGCCATTATCGGTTGCCCGACGATTATTGCGCCTATTTTCAACTGATAGATGGAGAGGGGAACTACATGTTGATACCTAAATTACAAGAAGCATACAGTAAACTGCCGGCTGAACGAAACAGCTTCGATAAAGATCTGATCAAGCTGGATGAACGCGTCAACATCGTTTTCCAATTGTTGAATCGGCAACTGCTCTGCATTTTTCCTCACCCAACAGATTCCGCCCATACATGGTATGCACCGGGAGACGATCTCTCGGCTTTCCCTACAGAAGATTCATTATTCATTACCCGCTCGGTTGCATGGTATCTGAGTGAAGTAAACCATTCTTTAAGAAGTGGTAATTGGAACAAACCCAATCAGCTCTTGCAAGTGATTGGCGAATACCAAAAAAAGAACGATGCAGCATCACAAATCAACCCAAAAAAATTGAAAGCCGAGATCCGATATAACCGCCTTGATGTTTTTGGCCATTGCCAAATCGGATATTTTGTTTTGGGAGGATTGCTGCTTTTTTTCTCTTTTATGGGATTATTGAAATCGCAACATTGGATTGAAACCATTATTAAAATAGTAACCGGAGGCATTTTTTTGATATTTGTTTATCATGTATACGGTATGGGATTGCGAGCTTATATTTCGGGATATGCTCCTTGGAGCAACTCCTACGAAACTATGGTTTATGCATCGTGGGCAACGGTTCTTGCCGGTTTTATCTTTGGGCGAAAAAGCAGTACCATTACATTAGCATTGGCCACACTTTTTGGCGGAATCATCCTTTTTGTTTCGGGACTCAATTGGATGGATCCGCAAATCAATCCGTTGGTACCCGTACTGAAATCGCCCTGGCTCATGTTTCATGTGGCTGTAATTGTGGCTGCATACGGATTTTTCGGCATCAGCTTTTTGCTTGGCATTGCCAATTTAATGCTGATTATTTTTTACGACCGCAATTCGTTGATCCCTTATCGGATAAAAGAATTGAGCATCATCAATCAACTCTCGTTGCTGGTAGGCCTTGCCTTAATGTGTATCGGAACTTTTCTGGGTGCGATATGGGCAAACGAATCATGGGGGCGTTATTGGGGATGGGACCCAAAAGAAACATGGGCTTTGATCACCATTGTGAGCTATACCATCGTCACACACATTCATCTGATAAAAAAAAGAAATAACGACTGGTTGTTCAATCTATTATCCATTATTGCTTTTTCAACCGTATTGATGACGTTTTTTGGCGTGAACTATTTTTTCAGCGGAATGCATTCCTACGGACAAAGTGACACAATGGGGGGAATTATTTTTTATTTATCCATTCCTTTTGTGCTTATAAGCCTTCTCGCTGTCTTTTCCTATAAAAAGGCTGAAACGATTCGAACAAATCACCTCATTTCTTGACTAAATTTAATTCATCTTACGCAAAGAATAAATTTTTTATAAACCATATAAACCGGATAAATAGAAGATGAAATGATACATTGGGGATTTATCGGATGCGGAAGTGGGAGTTTTGTCGCATCAAAAAATGCTCATGTGGATGCAATCGATTTTATAGGAACACAAGGAAAACTTTCCTGCTCTACGTTCGATTTCACCCCCATCGTACTGGAAAACGATAAAGGTCGACAAGCATTCATAGAAAAAAACCCGGAAAACATCCAGTTTTATCTCATCGAAAGCATTGTCAATTACCTGAACGGAAAAGGGAGCGAACCGGTAAGCAATTGTATAACGGCAACCCGTACCAACCGAATAATGGATAAAATATTAGGGAAAATCGGACAGCCAAAGTCCGAATCACGACAAAAAACTTAACGAGATGAATAGCACAAAACCCTATACTCGACAAATAAATTAAAACAACATAAATAACCGAAAATGAAAAAATTATTTCTTTTATTATGCCTGCCTTTCATACTATTAAGCTTCTCCTTTTGTAAAAATAAAAGCAAGAAAAGCGAATCGGACAACGCTAATTATGTAGCAGAAAACACGGATTTTGCCGCAAAACAATACGGATTGATGACCAAAATGATTGAAGATTCGGGAAAAATTCTCAATCCCAAATCGTTCATCAACGGTAAACACGTCTTCATTCCTCCCTGGGAATGGACCTCCGGCTTTTTTCCGGGAAGCCTGTGGTATATATACGAATTGACAGGAGACGAAAAATGGAAAATGCCGGCAGAAAAACACACCGAAGCCCTAGACACTGTTCAATATCTGACCAACACGCACGATGTGGGATTCATGATAAATTGCAGTTACGGAAACGGTTTGCGGCTGACGGGGAACAAAGCCTACGAAAAGGTGATCGTGCAGGCAGCCAAATCACTCATCGCACGCTATAAACCCGGTGCCGGAATCATCCAATCGTGGAATGCCAATCCAAACAAAGACTGGAAATGTCCCGTCATTATCGACAACATGATGAATCTGGAATTGCTTTTTAATGCTACCAAAATATCGGGCGATTCTACTTTTTACCGCATAGCCGTGAGTCATGCCGACCAAACGATAAAGAATCATTATCGGCCGGATTACGGTACTTGGCATGTAGTAGATTATGATCCCGAAAAAGGAACGGTACGCCACAAAAATACCGCTCAGGGTTATTCGGACGAAAGCACATGGTCGCGTGGACAATCCTGGGGAATATACGGTTTCGTGATGTGCTATCGCGAGACAAACGAACCGAAATACCTGCAACAAGCAGAAAAGGCCCTCGAATTTGTTGCCAACCATCCCAATTATCCCGCGGATGGAGTCCCGTATTGGGATTATGACGCTCCCGATATTCCGAATACGTACCGTGATGCCTCAGCAGCAGCGATTTTGGCATCGGCCCTGTATGAAATATCTACTTATTCGACTACAAAGGATTACAAAGCGTGGGCAGACCACATCCTGAAAACGCTCGCCGGAACCGATTACAGAGCAAAAGTCGGAGAAAACGGATATTTTCTGCTGATGCATTCGGTAGGCAGCCTGCCGGCCAACTCGGAAGTGGATGTGCCGCTCAACTATGCCGATTATTACTTCCTGGAAGCTTTGAAAAGAAAAAGAGAGTTGGAAAAATGAAAGGGCAACTCATCAAGCCTTATTAACACATAAGGCCTAAAGCATTATTGTTTTATTTTAAAGTTTTCACTTTATAATGACAATCGATTTTGCCTTTCATCATATTCGATAATTTCCCTTTGATCAATCTCTTGCGCAAAGGAGTAATTCTGTCTACAAACAGAATCCCATCCAAATGATCGTATTCGTGCTGAATGGCGCGTGCTTTAAAACCCTCGTATACTTCATCGTGAAGTTGCAGATTTTCATCAAGGTATTGAATGCGTATCCGGTTTTCGCGTGGCACTTTCTCATGAATACCGGGCAAACTTAAACAACCTTCCTCAATGAATTCAATATCACCCGTTCGTTCTAAAATATGTGCATTGATGAACACCTTTTTAAATCCTTCAAATTCGGGGTTCTCATCTGCCAAAACAGTAAGATCGACAACGAAAATACGGTCTTCAAGACCTACCTGAGGGGCTGCCAACCCAACTCCATCGGCATTGTACATCGTCTCAAACATATTCTCGATCAACTCATTCAAATGAGGATAATTTGCAGGATCAATATCGTTGGCAACTTTTCTCAAAACGGGTTGCCCATAAATGTATATTGGTAAAACCATAATTTTTTTACTCTTTCATTCGTTTACTTTCCATATATCCTTGAAGAATAATGGTCGCACTGATTTCATCAACCAATGCCTTATTTTGTCGGGCTTTTTTCTTTAATCCACCGTCAATCATTGCCTGATGCGCCATTTTCGAAGAAAAGCGTTCATCATAATACTCTATCGGAATAGAAGGATACCTTTGCCTCAATTTATTAACAAAAACTTCAACACGTTGCATATTTTCCGACATCTCGCCACTCATCTGCTTGGGTAATCCCACAACAATCGTTGTTACTTCCTCTTTCTGCAGATAATCTTGAAGAAAATCGAATATCTCTGAGGTTTTAACGGTAGTCAGTCCATTGGCAATAATCTGCAACGGATCGCTCACTGCAATACCTGTACGTTTTTTTCCGTAATCGATGGCAAGAAGTCGACCCATGGTTTATAGTTTATTGTACCTGAAATTTTTTACGACGCAATTCAAAATCATGACCAAGATACTTCTCCCGAACAATTGGATTAGCAGCCAACTCTTCAGCTGTTCCCTGAAATAACACTCTTCCTTCAAAAAGAAGATAAGCACGATCGGTAATACTCAGCGTTTCGTCTACATTGTGATCGGTAATCAAAATGCCAATGTTGCGATATTTCAACTGAGCTACAATGGATTGAATATCCTGTACAGCAATAGGATCAATACCGGCAAAAGGTTCATCGAGCATGATAAACTTAGGATCTATAGCCAAGCAACGTGCAATTTCGGCCCGACGGCGTTCACCACCGGATAAACGATCTCCCTGATTTTTTCGCACCTTTTGCAATCCGAATTCCGAAATCAGACTTTCGAGTTTTTGCTTTTGTTCATTCGGCGTTTTGTCGGTAAATTCCAACACAGCCCTAATATTGTCTTCCACCGTCATCTTCCTAAAAATGGATGGTTCTTGTGCCAAATAACCAATTCCGTGCCGTGCACGTTTATAAACAGGAAAGTTGGTTATGTTGGTGTTGCCAAGATAAATTTCGCCTTTATTTGGAACAATCAATCCCACAGCCATATAAAAGGTGGTGGTTTTTCCGGCACCGTTTGGCCCCAACAGCCCGACAATTTCTCCCTGTTGCACATTGATGGAAACATGATCCACCACTGTACGCGTCCGGTATTTTTTTACCAGATTCTCCGTTCGCAACATCAACGGTTCGTCATTCAAACCGGAAGCTTCGGCTACGTTTGCCACTTCAACTAAATTCTCATCCATTTTATTCGGAAAATTTATACAAATGTACATGAAAATCGAGGCATTTCCAAGCAAGCAAAAATAAAAATCAAGGCTGTAGAGTCACCCTGCTGGTACAAAAAAACGCACTGTATTGAATTTCTATCATAATTTCTGATGATGATAACACAGATTCGTATTATGAATGATGTAGCAATAAATTCTCGATACTGTTTTAAGGCAATAACCGGGATTCGTTAAGTAACAAACCGAAGATTTATTAATCATTAGAATTATACCTTGCGGTATTTTACGCAATCTTTATTATCTTAGTAAATTACTGAAAAGTCAGTAAGTTATATGTATTTATTTAAATATATAAAATACTGTATGCAGGGAAGACATTCAGATCGATTACGTTATTTCACCGAACTAGCCAATACTTCGAGGGAGTTTTACATTGGTTATGTAAGAAAATATTATGCCATAAATGATGGTTGTAAAGTGCTTGAAGTTGGATGTGGAGAGGGTGGTAATTTATTGCCTTTTGCCGAAATTGGCTGTAATGTAACAGGTATTGATCGCTCGGAGCAAAGGATTTTAGAGGCTAAATCGTTTTATGGTTCTTTAAATATTATGGGTAAATTCGTTTCAGTAGATTTCTTTGAGATGAATAAAACAGACGAAGAAAAGTATGATATTATATTGGTGCAGGATGTGATAGAGCATATTGATCGCAAGGAGGATTTTTGAAACATCTAAAACAATTTGTCGCGAAGGACGGTATTATTTTTTGGAGATTTCCTGCATGGCAGATGCCTTTTGGGGGTCATCAGCAAATTTGTAGAAATAAATTTTTGTCAAAATTGCCATTCTTTCATCTTTTACCGGTACCTATATATCGATGGTTACTATATTCTTTTGGTGAAGAACACTCATGTGTTGATGAATTGTTGGATATAAAGGAGTGTAGAGTTTCAATAGAAAAGTTTGAGAGACTTTTGAAGAGTAACAATTATATCCAGATTAATAGATGCTTATGGTTCATAAATCCACATTATAAGCAAAAGTTCAACCTAAAACCACGAAAATTACCATCTTTAATTTCTCATATTCGATATTTCAGAAATTTCTTCACGACATCTTGTTTTTATATAACCGGCTTGGAAAATAACTAACTTGTCAGAAGGATTTGTTGCTCCTACGAATAATAGTCTGGAATCAAAGGATGCCGGATACTCTACTCCATTTCTGTTTGTATTTCCCGCTGCAAAAAGCACGACACATCCTTTTCCGTTTCTTCCAGAGGTTATTGCAGTACAAATAGCATCTTCTAAGACAACGCTATGTAAATCCTCATAATATAGACTCCTTTCCTTGGTCACCCCATGAGTTATTTATAACCGCTACCCTGTTCGTCCCGGCCGTCCTGCTTGTCCGGTTCATCTTGCATTTTCAGTATTATTCCTCTTTTTTGCGTATCCTGCTTTTCACGGATGCCCTGCATGCCTAGGTCTTTCTTCATTCTCAGCGTTATTCTTCTCTCCTGCTTTTTGAATTTATCTTGTTCGCCCCACTTACTTAATTCGCCTCGCTCGCCTTGGATGCTCCATTTGCTTTGCTTGTTCCAATTGCCCCAACTGTCTCGCTCATTCTGCTTGCCTCGTTCGTCCTCCTGTACACTCGCTTTATTCCGTTCGTTCCGCTCGCCCTCCTCTACGCCTACGCCCGGATTGCTCCCTTTACTCTGTATGCCCCAATTGTTTCGTTCGTTCCATACGCCCGCTTCGCTCCGTTCGTTCAGGTTTTCCTGTTCGTTCCGGCTGCCCTGCATGCCCTGTATGTCGAACTCTTCACGGGTGCCCTGCCTGTCGAGCTCTTCCCGAACGCCTTGCATGTCCGTGTTGCTCCGATGCTCCCTGCTTTTCGCTCTTTCCTTTGCTGCCGATCGACGTCCTTTCCGCATGGCAACCGTCCTGCGGTAATAGACAAGCAGCCGATTCAATTCACCGATCGGCTCGGCATACCCGCTTTGTCCGTCCAACTCGGCAAAAGACACCAGCATGCCCATCAGCAGCTTCACCGCTTCGTCCACCGATTTGCGGATGACGCGCCTATTGGACTTTTCCTTGCGTGCCCAATCGTCGTTGCGTTTCAAAAAGGTTGCACCGACGGCATCGTTCGTCTCGCGAAGGCTCTCCACGAGCGGCATCAGGTGAAGGGCCTCCAACGCTTCGCGCAGGGACGCATCGTCGACTACATCCTGCAGCATTTCGTTCACGCGGCGCGTCTGCGCAACGCGGCTGCCGTTTACGAGGCGTTTCCCCTGTTTGTCGAGCCAAAAACGCAACACCGCGGCCGGCTCACTCTCCTCTGTTAAGGGCGACCACAAGGCTGCCTTCACCCGCATGTCGAGCGAGATCAACGTACGACGGCGTTTTTCCGACAACTCCTCCAGCACGGCCGTCAGTTCGTGCTTGCGCGATTCCGATCCGACGCAACGCAGG
>JAAZMQ010000053.1 GCA_012798745.1 Bacteroidales bacterium | reverse complement strand
TCGCGAAGATGCATCCGGGGATGAGGAACCGTTAATTCAGGCGTATCAATAATCAGGTCATCTATCATCAGAATATCAATATCGATTTGTCTGTCGGCATAATTACCATTTTCACTTTTCTCTGTTCTGCCCAATTGTCTTTCAATGGTTTGAGTTATTGCGAATATATCATCAACCGGTACTTCCGTCACCACTTCGCATACAGCATTTACGAACCAATTCTCCGATATAAATCCTTCGGGTGAAGTAATATAAAAAGCGGATTTGGAAACAATTTTTCCAATCCGCTCTTCTATCCATATATACGCATCGCTTATATTTTTTTCCTTATCACCTAAATTGGATCCTAATCCTAAAAACACACGATGCAACATTTTATCACCACATACCATTAGTCAATAATTAGCATAGCATCGCCGTATGCACCGAAACGATATTTTTCTTTGACGGCTACCTCATAAGCATTCATTACCTTTTCGTAACCACCAAAAGCACATGCCGTCATCAATAAAGTGGAACAAGGAAGTTGAAAATTCGTAACAAATGCCGAGGGGAAAGTAAATTCATAAGGAGGAAAAATAAATTTGTTAGTCCACTCCTCCTTAGGTTTCAAGAGACCGTCGGTGCTTACCCCTGTTTCAACAGCCCTCATAGTAGAAGCACCAACAACACATATACGGCGTCCTTCTTCGTATGCCGGATTAACTTTTTCGCACAATTCTTCGGTAATGATCATTTGTTCGGAATCGATTTTATGTTTTGTAAGATCCTCTACTTCAATATCACGGTAAACTCCCAATCCGCAATGCAGAGTAAGAAATCCGTAATCGATTCCTTTTATCTCCATCCGCTTCATCAATTCACGACTGAAATGCAGTCCTGCAGCAGGTGCTACAACAGCACCCTCATTGGCGGCAAATATGGTCTGATAACGCTCTTCATCTATGGGTTCGGCACGCCGCCCCATGTATTCCGGAATCGGCGTTTCCCCAACCGAAAAAAGCAAATTTTTAAACTCGTCGTACGGTCCATCATACAAAAACCGAATCGTACGCCCTCGCGAAGTTGTATTATCAATTACTTCGGCAACCAGTTCTTCATTTTCACCAAAATACAATTTGTTTCCGATACGTATTTTTCGTGCAGGATTTACCATTACATCCCACAAATGCTGATCGGGATTAAGTTCTCGCAACAGAAATACTTCGATCTGTGCACCTGTTTTTTCTTTGTATCCGAACAATCTTGCCGGAAAAACTTTTGTATCGTTAAAAATAAAAAAATCCTTCTCTTCAAAATAATCCAAAATATTTTTGAAGGTTGTATGTTCAAGTTCATCCGATTCTCTATGCACAACAAGCAGTCGCGATTCATCGCGATGAACAGCAGGATATTTAGCTATAAGTTCCTCAGGAAGAACAAATTTAAATTGAGAAAGTTTCATATCGCTTTAATTATAATAACCGATTCAATCTTAACACTTACTTAATCAAAAAATCCGAATCATTTTTTATATTTTCATCAAAAAAACGATCCAACTCGCTTACTTGCAAACACTGATCAAGAGTAACATCTCCTACTCTTGTACGTACCAATCCCGTAAGATGAGCACCCGACCCCAATTCTCTACCTATATCTCTGGCTAACGCCCTTATATACGTACCTTTACTGCAAACCACTTTTATGGTTATTGTGGGCAATTCGCAGGCAAGCAATTCCACATTATCTATAACCAACAATTTAGGTTTTAGTTCAATGTCTTCATTTTTACGAGCTAATTTATATGCCCTTTCTCCCTTGATTTTGCATGCAGAGAAAACAGGCGGCACTTGCTCGATTTGTCCAACAAATTTTTTCATCACATCGTTCACCTTTTCTTCGGTAATATGATGAGTGGGGTACGTTGCATCGACAGCCGTTTCCAAATCGAACGACGGCGTTGTGGCACCCAATCGAATAGTAGCAATATATTCTTTTGTTTGCGCCTGAAACCGTTCTATTTCCTTTGTTTTTTTCCCCGTGCAAACAACCATCACACCGGTGGCCAACGGATCCAGTGTTCCCGCATGGCCAACCTTTAACTTTTTTATCTTTAATCGTTCGCAGATTTTGGCACGCACAACGTTCACCACTTTGAACGACGTCCAATGCAAAGGTTTATTGATGTATAAAACCTCTCCTTCAATAAAATTCATCAAAAACAAAAATCAAATTATGTTTGAAATTGTACCTGTACCTAACAGAATCAGCATTAATCCTCCAATGATGATCCTATAATATCCAAACGCTTTAAAACCGTGCCGGGTAATGAAATCGATAAAAAATTTAATAGCGATCACAGCAACAAGAAAAGCAACCGCATTTCCAATGAGCAATAGTGTCAAATTGTCATGCAGTATAGACATACCTGCAGGGTCTTTCATCAGTTGATACAGTTTGTACCCCGCTGCTGCTGCCATTGTGGGAACTGCCAGAAAAAACGAAAATTCGGCTGCATTTTTTCGGTCCAATTTCACACTCATTCCGCCTACAATGGTGGCAAACGAACGCGAAACACCCGGTATCATAGCAATACACTGAAAACACCCTATTTTCAATGCCCTTTGCCAAGTTATGGTCTGATCGGCGTTGGGTTTGTCAAACCATTTGTCAACAAAAAGCATCACAATTCCCCCGGCTACGAGCATGACAGCAACCACCAATACATTTTCCAACAATGCATCGATCTGATCCCCCAACAACAATCCCAATACTCCGGCAGGAACAAGCGCTATAAGCAATTTCCAATAGAAATCGAATTTGTAAAGCAATCGTTGCACATAGGTTCCCCATTTTTTCCACGTACTCATTCCTTTTACTGCCTCCGGATCCATAATTTGAACAGGGTTCAGCCGAAAAAAACGTTGCCGGTAAAGCACAACCACAGACAAAATAGCCCCAAATTGTATAACGACAGTAAAAGCTTTTACAAATGGTGTACTTTCTATCCCCAGCAAAGCCTGGGTGATAATCATATGTCCTGTAGACGAAACCGGGAGAAATTCGGTTAGCCCCTCAACAATTGCAATGACGATTGCCTCTATAATACTCATTCCGGCTATTAAAAAGGATAAGGTTTATTTCTTTT
>JAAZMQ010000052.1 GCA_012798745.1 Bacteroidales bacterium | reverse complement strand
TGTATTGTTTTGCCAATTTGAAAATAGCGATTGCCTGGGCTAGGGTAGCTCCTACGGGTTTATCGATAAACATGATTTTGCCCGATTTAAAGACCTCGTAGGCTTGTTCCAAATGTAAATTTCCGTCATTAGTTTCCAGCAGAATACAATCTACTTTTTTCAGCAAATCGGCAATCGAGGAAACAATTTCAACACCATATCCCTCTACTTGTTTGATATAATCGGGGATGCGTTCGTAACTTGATTTAATGGTTTGAGAGCCATAGGGATAGGCGGCAACAATGCGAAAAGCTTTATACTTTTCTTCTTTATTCTCGCTGTTGAGGAGTTTTGTAAAAGCGATTGAATGCGAAGTATCCAGACCGATGATGCCTAATTTTATTTGTTTTTGAGCAGGCAATAAAAATCCTATGGCCAAAAACAGCACTGTAAATAGGATTGTTTTTGTTTTCATATCATGTCATTTTATTGAATTGAATTGTAAAAATGATGCGCTTTCTTTATCCAGATAAAGAATTGCTCCTTTTTTCCTTCGTAAAATAGTAGCCGGGCATTTTTCGGAAACAGGATCGTTTAACGTCTTGTAAACAGCTTCGGCCTTTAATTTGGAAGGAACGATGCAAAACATATAATCGGCTTTTAACAATCCGGGGATGGTAATGGTAAAAGCTTTTTTAGGTACCGAATCAATATCGGCAAAACATTTATCGTGTACTTGCTGTTGACGTGATTTTTCTTCTAGTTCTACTATTTTTACTATTTCGGGATCATTAAAATCGGCGACCGAAGGGTCATTAAAAGCGATATGACCGTTTTCTCCGATGCCGAGACACACAATGTCGATTGGATTTTTACGCAATAATTCTGCATACCTTTTACATTCATAGGAAAGATCTTTCGCTTGCCCGTTTAAATAGTAGACATTTTTAAAAGGCACTTTCCCGAACAATCTATCTTTTAGAAAATTGCCAAAAGCTTGCGGTGCATTTTTATCTAATCCGATATACTCATCCATATGGAAAGCATTGATTTTATTCCAAGGGATGGAGCTATCTTCGCTTAGATGTTTTAAAAATTCATTTTGTGACGGAGCCGCGGCAAAAATCATGTTGATTTCCGGCTTTTGTTTTAAAAGCACATTGATTTTTTTTGATACATCTTCTGCTGCTTTTTTTCCCATTTCTTCCCGTGTAGGAAAAATTTTTACGACCAACATATCTTTATTAAATGTTGTTTCGTCTGTTTTAGTTTCTGTAAATGACATTTCCTTCTAAAATTGTATGTGATACATGAATATTTTCATCAAAAATGGTAAGATCTGCATCTTTTCCTATTTCAAGCGATCCTTTCCTGTTGTTAATTTTTAAAATACGTGCCGGTGTTGTGGTCATCATTTTTACAGCATCTATCAAAGGCACTTCTGCCACGTTAATCATCGTTCTTACCAGGCGGTCAGCTGTAGCCACGCTTCCGGCAAATGCTGATCGGTCCGGGAGTTTAGCCACGCCGTCTTCAATAATCACTTTTTGGCCTTTTTCAAGACTTCCCAAGATAGATTCTCCGTCAGGCATCCCGGCCCCTCTCATCGAGTCGGTGCAAAGAGCTGTTTTGTCGAGACCTTTAAATTTATAAACGAATTGCAAGAGAGGTTTCGGTAAATGCACGCCATCTGCTATAATTTCTACTGTCATATCGTCTATCAAATAGGCTGCTTCCACTATCCCTGCATATCGAAAAGCATTGCGTCTTGTTACAGTTGACATGGCTGAATACAAATGGGTTATGTGTGTGAAACCGGCATGGAATGCCTCTACTACTTGTTCATAAATGGCATCGCTGTGGGCGATAGACGGCAAAATATTTTTTGATGTCAATACTCTTCCAAATTCCACTGCACCTTCCAGTTCGGGGGCAAGACTCCATCTGACGATATCGTCACATGCTTCGAGTATGCGATTATATTCTTCAGGATCGGGATTTCGTAGGTATTTTGGATCTTGTGCTCCTCGTTGGTTATAAGAAAAATAAGGGCCTTCGAGATGTAATCCGAGAAATGCGGCACCTTTTTTATTTTTTTGTTTTGCGATTTTGTATACAGAAAAAGTTTTCATTAATTCTTCGAGAGAGCCGGCAAGTGTGGTGGGCAGCAAGGCGGTGGTGCCAAATTTTGCATGCGCTTCGGCCGCTCCCAAGTAAGCATCAACGGTACCATCCATAAAGTCGAATCCCCCTCCTCCATGAGTATGGATATCGATAAATCCGGGAGAAACATAGTTTCCTTTTGCATCGATTGTTTCCGTTTCGATGCTTCTTTGTTGGGGAAAAATATCCGTTTTTTTAAGAATAGCGGTTATTTTTCCATCTTCGCAAATCACAGTACCTTCTTCCACCGGCTTATCGGGAAGGATTATTTTTCCGTTGGTAATAATGAGTTGTTTCATTTTTCAATAAGAGCAGTTTTTTCTTTCGGTTTTCTCCAATAATTGATTTTATGTCCATAAAAGGCAAACCAAACCAAATAAACAAAACACGGAATTAAGATCCAATATGCTGTTCTCAAGTTATAAGCGTCGGCAAGGGCTCCATAAATTAAAGGAAAAATCGCATTTCCGACTAAACCCATAACAAGCAATGATGATCCTGTTTTTGTAAATTTTCCGAGATTATGGATAGATAAAGGCCAAATACCTGCATAAATCAATGCGTTTGGAAATCCTAATGCCGCAAGAAACCAGATAGAGATATCGGCAGTATGTCCAAATAAAGTAGCCGTTTGATTTGCAAAAATTACTCCAAGAGATAAAATAAGGCCTAATAGTGTACAAAATTTTAATGCAGTTGTTTGGGAAATTATTTTAGGAATCAGAACGATCCCCACTATATAGCTGATAATAGTGCATATCATTATATAAGAAGGGAATACTTTCGCTTCAAGTATATTAATCCCCATTGAACCGGCATAACTAATGATTGTATCGATACTTATTGCCTGACTTCCGATATGAAAGAGAATAGCGATAGCTCCCAATATCAAGTAGGGGAAATCGAGCAGTGATTTTCTGGTTTGACCATTGGCGGCTTCGCTCTCAGCTGTTTTTTCTTCCGGATTGATTTCCTCAGGATCGATTTCCGGCAAAACGGAATACCGTATGGCTATTCCCACCAATAACAAGAAGATTCCCAGAATGATGTATGGCCAAATCACCCTTCTTATCAAGTCGTTCAAAATAATATTTTTCTCTATTTCGGAGAGCGTTCCGGCTTCTATTAATGCAAAGGTTTCTGTATCGGTTGCCTTAAAAACAGCAGCAGCAAAAACCAATGGCGCGATTACTCCGGCCAGTTTGTTGAATATTCCCATGATACTCATGCGTTGAGCTGCACTTTCCATGGGTCCGATGATGGTAACATAAGGGTTTGCAGCGGTTTGTAAAATGGCCGATCCTGTTCCTATACTATATAATCCGAGAAGAAATATTCCGTAGAGACGAGTCAAAGCTGCAGGCACAAAAATGAATGCTCCGAAAGCCATGAGTATGAAACCATAGAGTATCCCTTTTTTGAAACCGACTTTCTTTAGCAGTAACCCAGAAGGTATTGCCATGACAAAATAAGCGATGTAAAAGGCAAAAGTTACAAAATACGACTGAAAATGAGTCAATTCACAGGCAATTTTGAAATAAGGTATAAGAATGGAATTAACCCACGATACCAAGCCGAATATAAAAAACATAACGGCTAGAATGAACATCGAGATAAAAAAAGTTTTTCTATCTGTTAATGAGGCTGTTGATTGGTTAATATTCATCTTTTTACTTTTTAGGTTATAGCAAAGTTAAATACTTGTATGAATCGGATGTGCGTTAAAAGCGTAAATTTATATTCAAAAAACGTTGCTTATGTCTTTATCCCTAAATTTTTCGCGGTATGCCGAAGGGGTGTATCCTTTCATCTTTTTGAAAAGTCGGGAAATATTTTTGTAATCATTGAATCCTGATTCAAGGGCTATATCAAACAATGGACGATTTGTTGTTAACAATAAATTTGTAAAATAATCGCTTCTGCTTCTATAATTCTGAAGTATGACGGGGATGTTTAGAGAGGTCAGAAGATTTGTATCGTCGTCATCATCGTCCCATCTGGCAATGA
>JAAZMQ010000051.1 GCA_012798745.1 Bacteroidales bacterium | reverse complement strand
TTCTTTTCTTCTGCAGCCGGTTCTTTTTTGGCAGCCGGTTCGTCCTTTGCAGCTGATTTTTCTTTCTTATCTTCTGCGGCCGGTTCTTCTGAATCAGGAGCATTGGCTGCTTCCATTTCGGCTTTTTTCTTGGCTAAAACTTTGGCTTTCTCTTCGTTTATCTTTTTCTCTTCTTCGAGGCGGGCTTTGTCATCGGCACGCTGTTTCTCTTCATCTTTGTGTTTCAACGAATCAAGAGTTTTTTGCTTGTTCTCCCTCCATTCCTGGAATTTTTTTTCTGCTTCTTCTTCCGAAAAAGCACCTTTTGCCACACCATCCAGAAGATGTTTTTTTAACAATACGCCTTCTCTTGATAAGATATTGCGAACGGTATGTGTGGGTTGGGCACCTGTTTGCAGCCAATACAAAGCCCTGTCGAAATTTAAAGTGATTGTAGCCGGATGAGTGTTCGGATTATAAGAACCTATCCTTTCTATAAACTTTCCATCCCGTGGAGCCCTGCTATCTGCAACGACAATGTGATAAAACGCATAATGCTTGCGTCCGTGTCTTTGTAAGCGCAGTTTTGTTGCCATTTAATAATTTCTTTAAATTTAATATGTGAGACATTTTTGTATTGAGGTTGCAAAGTTATACAAACTTTTCAGATAAATGAAGTTTTTGTTTATCTTTTCACGATAAGCATAAATTACTTCCGAATTCTTTGTAATGATTTGTCGAAGAGAAGAAAAATACTCCATCTTTTAACATATATAGACCCGGATTTAGGGGTTAAGTTTTTAAACTTAATAATTATGTCATATTTTTGTAACAACTTTGTAACATAAGTGTTATATTTTTGTAGTCGAGATAAGATTTTTAAATCGAAGATGAAAAAAACACTGTTGTTTCTCCTGATATGTTTTTCGTTATTTTCGTGTAGCGGAAGTAGGGACAAGAGCAAAAGGTCGGTGGGGGTTACTCTTTCGGGGGCAGGAGCTACTTTTCCTTATCCTTTTTATAGCATCGTTTTTAGAGACTACATGCGCAAAAATCCGGGCGTGAGAATCAATTATGGAGCCATCGGTAGTGGAGGCGGTATCCGTAGTTTGCGCGATAAATCGGTTAATTTTGCTGCTAGTGATGCATTTTTAAACGAAAAAGAAACTGCATCGATGGGTGCCGAAGTGGTGCATATCCCTACCTGTATGGGGGGAGTGGTATTGTCGTACACCCTTAGCGGAGTGGATAGCCTGCGGCTGACAGGTGAGCTGATTGCCGATATTTTCATGGGAAAGATTACCCGATGGAACGATTCGCGACTGGCGGCCGAAAATCCCAATGTTCGTTTTCCCGATTTGGAAATAACCCCTGTGTATCGCTCCGACGGCAGCGGAACAACATTTGTTTTTTCGGAATATTTGAACAAAGTGAGCCCCGAATGGAATAGAGAAATGGGAACAGGGAAAGCATTGAAATGGAAGGCTGGTCTTGCCGCAAAAGGAAATCCGGGTGTGGCAAGTATTGTACAATTAACAGAAGGTGCTATCGGTTATGTTGGGTCGGAATATGCGTTAACGTTGCAGATGCCATCGGCGCTGCTCAAAAATAGAGCAGGTAATTATGTGAAAGCTACGTTGGAAACCATATCTGCAGCAGCTGAGACCAATTTGTCCGACGATATGAAACTTACCCTTACCGATATGCCACACCCCGATGCGTATCCCATCAGCATGTTGACGTGGTTGTTGGTTTATGAGGATCAGACTTACTGTGGACATTCGAGACAAGAGGCCGAAGTGTTGGTCGATTTGCTGAATTATATTATTGGTCCCGATGGGCAAAAGTTGGCAGCACAGGTGAATTACGTGCCGTTGCCCTTGCGGGCAGTACAAAAAACTCAACGTATCATCAATCGTATTCATTTTGCAGGAGAGAAGCTATCGACCGCTCCCGATCCGGAAATTGCCATTGTAAATGTTTTATCGGAAACAGAGACCGTCGGCGATCATGAAAAAACGGTACTCCATGAAAAATCGTTAGCAGATGAAAGATAAAATTTTTAAAGGGTTGCTGTTTGCCGCTGCGTTGGCTATTCTTTTGTTAACGGCAGGGGTTATTTATGTGTTGGTAAAGCAATCGTTGAATGTTTTTCACGAGTATGGTGTTTTTGGTTTTATCTTTAATGCCGAATGGGATCCTCGCCCCGAAACAGAAGAATATGGTGCATGGTCTTTTATAATAGGCACCCTTTTCACGGCTTTTTTTGCCCTTTTGCTTTGTATTCCGTTTTCGTTGCCCGTAGCGTTGTTCAACGGTGAGTATTTTAAAGGTTACAAGATATCGTCTTTCGTGAGTTCGGTAGTCGATTTGCTTGCAGGTATCCCCTCCATTGTTTATGGATTATGGGGATTTTATACTTTAAGGCCGATTGTCATTCAATTGGGGGTCAATGCACAAGGGTTCGGGATTTTTCTTGCTTCGATCGTATTGGCCGTAATGATTATTCCGTATGCTTCGTCGCTGAGTGCCGAATTTTTATCGATGATTCCCGACACGGTGAAGGAGGGAGCGTACAGTTTAGGGGCTACTCGTGCAGAAACAATTCGACATGTGAGCTTGCCAATGGCAAGTTCGGGTATTGTGGCTGCGTATATTCTTGCATTGGGACGAGCACTAGGCGAAACAATGGCTGTTACCATGCTTATCGGGAACACCACCAACGTCCCCACTTCGTTGCGCGATACGGGGAATACGATGGCGAGCGTCATAGCCAATCAGTTTGGCGAGGCCGATGGCTTGAAGCTGAGTGCTCTTATTGGCATCGGTTTGTTGTTGTTTCTTATAACGGCTGTTATTAATCTAATAGCCAAGTTTATCATGAAAAAATTATCCGTAAGATGAGTGATCGAGTGAAGTTTTCGAATGTAAAGAAACGCGCTGCCAAAGATAAAATTGTTTTTGGGTTGGTGTGTTTATTTTCATTCCTTTCCATGATTCCGCTGTTTCTCATTATCTGGGAGGTGGTATCCAAAGGATATAAAAATTTCAATTGGCGTTTGTTTACTCAGGTTGCACCTTCTTCGATGGATGCTCTGATTGCAAAAATGAGTGGGGAGCCCATCCCCGGCGGAATTCTTAACGGCATTACGGGGACTATCCTTATTGTAGGAATGGCGGTTTTGTTTACTATTCCGTTGGGATTGTTTGTCGGCATTTACCTCTCGGAGCATCCCGAAAATAAGTTTGCCCGTACGGTAAGTTACCTTACCGATTTACTGCAGGGAATGCCTTCGATTGTAATTGGCATTATTGCGTATATATGGGTAGTAAAACCGTTGAGAAGTTATTCGGCATTGGCCGGAAGCGTGGCTCTAACTATCATGATGTTGCCTATGGTGGTGCGCTCGACGGAAGAAACCTTGAAAATGCTTCCCCGGACGTTGAAAGAATCCGGATTGGCTTTGGGTGCCTCGTATACAAGTGTAATTTTTAGAGTAATTTTACCGTCGGGATTCGGGGGAATTTTTACGGGGATTTTGCTGGCGGTTTCGCGTGTTATGGGCGAAACGGCACCGCTTATGCTTACCGCACTGGGTGCTACGGTGGTCAACTGGAATATTTTGAAGCCCACCAGTGCCATTCCCTTGTTGATTTGGGATTTTTATAACGATCCCAATTTGGTGGATATTATTTGGTCTGCTTCTTTGTTGTTGTTAATTGTGATATTCTTGTTAAATTGGATAGCTAAAATTGTTGCACGTAGATGGAAAATATAACGGAAAATAAATTGAATAATCAAAACGAAAACTCGACAAACGAACCCATACTGCAGTTGAGAAATGTGTCGGTATCGTATGCACCGGGTAAAAAGGCGGTCAACAATGTTTCTGCCGATATTTATCCCAATACCATTACTGCTATTATGGGACCGTCGGGCTGCGGAAAAAGCACCCTCCTCAGAGCGATTAATCGTATGCACGACCTTTATCCCAAGATAGAGACAACCGGCGATATTTACCTGAAAGGACAAAACATTATGGAGATGAATCCGATGGAGGTGCGTCGGCTGGCGGGAATGGTGTTCCAGACTCCCAATCCTTTTCCCACCATGAGTATTTACGACAATGTGTTGGCAGGTTATCGGTTGAATTGTATCAAGCTGACAAGAGAAGAGAAAGATGAGATTGTGCAGCGAAGTCTTATGGCGGTTGCTCTGTGGGATGAAGTAAAAGATGTGATGAACCGACGTGGATCGTTTCTTTCCGGAGGACAGCAACAGCGGTTGTGTATTGCTCGTACGTTGGCATTGAAACCCGAAGTGTTGCTTATGGATGAACCGACCTCGGCACTCGACCCTGTTTCTACCAATAAAATTGAGGAATTGCTATTGGATCTTAAAAAAAATTTTACTATCCTTATCGTTACTCATAACATGTCGCAGGCTGCACGCATATCGGACAACTCCATGTTTATGTATCTTGGCGATTTGGTGGAATATGCTCCTACCAGGCAGATGTTTACCAAACCTCAACACAAGAAAACCGAAGAATATCTTACCGGAATCTTTGGGTAAAAATGCGATGGATGTATCGTGTTTTCTGAATTATTCTATTAATTTTACGTGCTGAGAGCGAACAATATAAAATCTAAATACATCAATGGATACTTTTAATAATAATTTTGGCTTCCCCGGTTCGGTGATTAAAGAAAAATACCTGGAAGAATTGCAGAGCGATTTTCGAATTCTTTCCGAGATTGTTCTTAATCAGATTGCACTTACGCAAAAATTGCTTGAAAGTAATCTCGACGAAGAAGTGTTGAACGAAATAACAAGAAACGAAAAAATAATTGATTCGCTGGATCTTACCATCAGAGAAAAAGTAATAAATGCAATTATTCTTTTTACGCCACGTGCTACCGATCTCAGGAAAATCATGGCCTATCACGATATCACCATTTCAATGGAAAGGGTGGGAGACCAGATTCAGAATGTGGCCGGGTTTCTGAAAAAAACAGATCTTACCATTGAAGGATTTGAAGAATATCGGGGACATTTGGACAAAATGCTGGTATATGCCACCAATATGTTAAAAAATGCTATTTTCTCTTTTACCGGATTAAGTCACGAATTGGCATACGAAACCATTCAGATGGATGATAAGGTGGATAAGTGGGATAAGAAAATGGAGAAACGTCTTGCTGAAGCATTTAAAGATAAAGTGCTCAGCCGTCAGGCCATTTTGAATATCATGTACATTACTTCTATTTCGTATAACATTGAGCGTGTGGCCGATATGGCGGTAAATATGGCCGAAGCCGCTATTTATCTGGTGGAGGGAAAGGATGTACGGCATCATAAAAAGGAAGAAAAAAAGCCGCCTCTGCAACCTTAAGAAAATAGGCAACGTTTTTTAATTTATTGGATTATGGCTATCATGGGGGAAAAGATTTTAGTGGTGGATGACGAAAAAGACATTTGCAATATTTTGCAATTTAATCTCGAGAACGAAGGGTTTGAGGTTGATGTGGCGTATTCGGGCGAAGAGGCGCTCGAAAAACTCTCTGAGAGCCATAGCCTTATTATTCTGGATGTGATGATGGAGGGGATGTCGGGTTTTAAAATGGCAGAGAAGCTGCGCAAGGAGGGAAATACTGTTCCCCTCATTTTTTTGACAGCAAAAAATGCCGAAAACGATATGCTTAAAGGGTTTTCGTTGGGAGGCGACGATTATGTTACCAAACCTTTCTCGGTAAAAGAAGTGCTGGCAAGGGTAAAAGCCGTTTTAAAACGCACAACGACGTCTCAAACCCCGTCCACGAAATGGGTGTATGAGGATTTGGTTATCGATACTGCTTCGCACCGGGTTACGATAAAAGACGAAGAGGTGCCGCTAACAAAAAAAGAGTTCGAAATATTGGTGTTGTTGGCACAATCGGCGCCAAATATTCTTACTCGCAGCGAAATTCTGAATAAAGTCTGGAGCGAAAATGAATTTGTGTTGGACAGAACAGTGGATGTACACATTACCCGTTTGCGCAAAAAATTGGGCGATTATTCGTCGCTTATTTTGAATCGTTCCGGATTTGGTTATTATTTGAACACGGACTTAAATAACGAAAAATGAAATTCACGCTTTCATACCGCAAAAAAATACTCATTTATTTTTCTATCATTATAGCCGTTTTTACGGTAGGGATTATCGTGTTCGAACAAAATCGGGTGAAACAGGAGAGAATGGCGAACCTGGAAAATATAATGGATGTCTACGCTGAAACGGTTCATCGCTATATTGCCGGCAATCGGCTATATGAAAAAGACAGCTTGAAGGCCGTCGAAGAGATACTTTCGTACTTGCCCGATGAGGCTCGTGTAACCATTATCGATTGGCAGGGGAATGTATTGTATGATAATACATTATCTGTCGATACGATGGGGAATCATTTGCAGCGACCGGAAATACAAAAGGCTATTGCCCGACAAAGTGGCACCCATGTACGTGTTTCGGCAACCAATAACATAAAGTATATGTACTATGCTAAAGAATACGACGAGGGGTATTTTGTTCGAATTGCATTGCCTTACGATTCAAAAGTGAAACCTATTCTCGATGCAAAAAATAATTTTGTGTACTATATTCTCCTCTTTTTTGTGGCATGTGTGGCAATGATGGACTATTTTGCCAAAAAATTTTCAAAATCGATTAAGGAGTTGAGGGAATTTTCGTTGCAGCTTAAAAGCGGACAGCCGATTAGTAAACCGGTGAATTATGTTGACGACGAAATAGGGGAGATCAGTGCCGATATTATTGAAAATTACAACCTCTTGCAGCAGAATCGTAAGCAATTGGCCTTGGAACGTGAAAAGTTGGTGCAACATTTTCAGTATTCCAAAGAAGGAATTGCGATTTTTTCGAGCGACCGTAAAAAAATATATGCCAATCCGCATTTTTTACAATACCTCAATGTGATTGCCGACAAAACGGTATTGGATGCGGAAAAAGTGTTTTCAGATCCACATTTTAGTGATGTTGTTCGTTTTTTGGAAATCAAACCGCGCAGAGAAAATATATATACCAAACGTATTGAGAAAAGCGGCAAGCAGTTTAATGTGCGGGTAATTGTATTCGATGACGAAAGTTTTGAAATCTATATTGCTGATGTGACCAAACAGGAGAAAACCCGTTTACTGAAGCAGGAAATGACCAATAACATTGCACATGAGCTGCGTACACCCGTTACTGCCATCAGAGGATATATCGAAACCCTGCTTACCATTGATGAAAATGATGTGGAGCGAAGAAGGAGTTTTTTGGAACGTGCTTATGCGCAAACTATTCGTTTGTCGGAATTGATTCAGGATATTACCTTGTTAACGAAAATAGAAGAAGCACCCGACCGTTTTGAATGGGAAACGGTAAACATCAGACAACTGTTGGAAGAGCTCGAATCGGATTTGAAAGAACGGTTTAAAGAGAAAAACAATCGTTTCGTGATCGATGTGGATGATGATGTAATTGTGAATGGAAACCGGACATTGCTCTATTCCATTTTTCGCAATTTGGCGGAAAACGCATTGGCTTATGGCGGAGAGAATATCGAGATTGGTGTGCGTTGCTACGCGAAAACCGAAGATACGTTGTACTTTGAATTTTACGACACAGGTGTTGGGGTAGATGAGCGTCATCTTGGGCGTATTTTCGAACGGTTTTATCGTGTTCATGAAGGGCGTACACGCAACACGGGCGGTTCGGGCTTAGGATTGTCTATTGTGAAAAATGCCGTATTGTTTCATCACGGCAGCATTGTGGCAAAAAACCGTCCCGGAGGAGGTTTGATGTTTCTCATCACTTTTCCGAGATTACCACAAAAGAATCAGTGATTTCTCGTTTAGCGAATGAGGGGGGAGGGGGAAATGAAACGAAGCATTTTATTTTTACTCTTTTTGTTACCTTTTATTACCCATGCTCAATATGTTTCAATAGGAGAAGTAGGAAGGGAGAACTCGACGGGCAGCGGAATTGATTTGATACTTTCGAATTCGGGGAAGAATGCCCTAAGCGATAGTAAATCAATTAAAATCGAAAATTTTATTATTCCTGCCATGTTTGTCAGTTATGGAATTGTTTCGCTTGGAAATAATAAATTGAAATCCATCGATTCATCGATAAGAAACGATGTGGAGGAAAATTGGCCTCATTTTAAAAGCGGTTTGGATAATTACAGTCAGTTTCTTCCTACAGCTTCTGTGTTTCTTTTAGGTGCATGTGGGGTGAAAGGAAGTCATAGTTTGAAAGAAGAAGCGATAGTGGGTATAACTTCGCTGGCAATTTCAACTTCAATTGTACTTTCACTAAAAAAAATGACCCATGTCAGACGTCCTGATAATAGTTCGTATGATTCCTTTCCGTCACAACATACAGCTATGGCGTTTGCATCAGCGGAATTTTTAAGAATGGAATATAGCGAGGTTTCGCCTTGGATTGCGATAGGGGGTTATGTAGTAGCCACAGGTACAGGTGTGTTCAGGATACTAAATAATAAACATTGGTTGAGCGATGTGGTTGCAGGAGCGGGCATAGGTATGGCGTCTACCGATTTATGCTATCTGTTGTTCGATAAATTGGAAAACAGAAAAGTTGAAAAGGGTGTTTCTTTCCTGATTTATCCTATAGCAGGCGAACATGTTTATGGGGGTGGGATAGCGATGAGTTTTTAAAAAAATAATTTTTTGTTGAAAGAGATAAACCTATCTTTGTTTAAACAATAGCAAATTTGTAGAAATATGAAATACGTAGGTGCACATGTCAGTGCTGCAGGAGGAGTAGAAAATGCTCCGGTGAATGCTCATCAAATTGGGGCAAAGGCCTTTGC
>JAAZMQ010000050.1 GCA_012798745.1 Bacteroidales bacterium | reverse complement strand
ATAGAAAAAGTTGCTCAATATATCGTGAACCATTACAAAGATTATGTTGAGCCGATGGGCTACAAAGCCTTCGTGGTTGCTGTGGACAGAGAAGCATGCGCACTATACAAAGAAGAACTGGATAAATATTTGCCGACAGAATATTCAGAAGTGGTTTACAGTTCATTTTATAACGATCCGGACGAACTGAAAAAATACATGCTTTCTAAAATAGAAGAAAAGGAGATAAGGAAAGCGTTTAGAAAACCCGACACGATGCCGAAAATATTGATCGTAACGGAAAAATTGCTTACCGGTTTCGATGCTCCCATTCTCTATTGCATGTATCTTGACAAACCTATGAGAGATCATGTTCTTTTACAGGCAATTGCTCGAGTAAATAGACCTTATGAAGATGACGAGGGAAGAAAAAAAGTATCGGGTTTTGTATTGGATTTTGTGGGCATTTTCGATAATCTGAAAAAAGCTCTCGCCTTCGATTCTCAAGATATTGAAGGAGTTATAAATGATATTGAAGTATTGAAGGAGAAATTCAAAGAAGAGATGGAAAGGGCAAAGAAAAATTACCTGACCATCATCAGCGGGAAAAAACAGGATAAAGCAGTAGAAGCCTTGTTGGAGCACTTTCGAGATGAGGAAAAAAGAGAAGAATATTATCAGTTTTTTAAAGAATTATCCTCCATTTATGAGATTATTTCACCCGATCGTTTCTTAAGGGATTATTTGGACGATTATGAAACTCTTTCGAGAATGTACAAAATTCTTAGAGGAAATTACGATCGCGGAATCGACATCAATAAAGAGTTTACCCGAAAGACCATTGAGCTTGTAAAAAAACATACAAAGAGCAGCACCATTAAACCCACTTTAGAAGTCTTCGAAATTAATGAATATACGCTACAAAAACTTGAAAAAAGCAAAGCTTCCGACACAGAGAAAGTATTCAATTTAATAAAAGGCATAGAACAGACCATAGCAAAAAAAGGTAAAGAATCACCCTATCTGATTTCCATTGCGAATAAAGCCGAAGAATTAGTGAAACAATATGAAAAACGACAAAAAAGCGCCCAAGAGACACTGGAAGAACTAAAAAAAATAATTGAAGAAATTAATTCTGCTTACCAAGAACAAATTGAAAAAAATATGCCTGCCGAGCTCTTTACCATTTACTGGATGCTGAAAGAAAATGGTCTTGAGAATGCCGAAGTTATGGCAAATGAAATGAGAAATGTATTAGAAAAATATCCTCATTGGCAAAAAAGCAACAAGCACGAAATAGAAATCAGATCAAAACTATATGAGGTGGTCATTCACTCAGGTATGAAAGATATGGGGCAAGTTTCGAAAATAGTTCAAAACATAATGAATATACTAAAAATGGATGTGTAAATGACAAAACGCGACGAGTTTAAAAAAGATGTACTGACACTGGCCAAAGAAGTTGGGGTTGAACCTAAAGAAATTCATATCCGGGCAATGAAAAGAAAATGGGCTAGTTGCTCAAACAAAGGTAGGCTGACTTTTGATGAAACATTACTTGATAAACCCAAGGAAATAAAATATAAAGTGATTTTGCACGAACTGTTGCATTTAAAATATCCCAATCACGGAAAAATGTTTAACTCGCTTCTGAAAACTTATTTTCAAAAAAGTATTTATCCCAAATAAGAACTATCCTCCCCATAAGAATTATATAAATTCTTCTCTAAATACACGTTTCGTGTAATAAAGCAAAGGAAATTCATCGGAGAAACGAATTTCTATGGGTCTTTGTGCAAATTGGAAATTATCATGTAAATTTGCACTTTTAAATGAAAAAGCAAAAGCTTGGCAATATGTATAGAAATAAAACGTGCGGAGAATTGAACCTGTTGAATGTAAATGAAGAAGTTACATTGGCAGGATGGGTACACAAAATTCGTAAAATGGGTGGAATAACGTTTATCGATCTGCGCGACCGATACGGGATTACCCAGTTATCATTTAATGAGGAAGTCAACCCCGATCTTTTTGAAAAAGCCAACAAACTGGGACGTGAATGGGTGGTGCAGATTGTCGGTACGGTAACCGAGCGTTCCTCTAAAAATCCTCATATTCCTACCGGCGATATCGAAATTATCGTTTCGAAACTCAATGTGCTGAATCCTTCCGATATGCCTCCTTTTACCATTGAAGACGATACGGATGGAGGAGATGATTTGCGTATGAAATATCGCTACCTCGATTTACGCCGTAATGCGGTGCGTAAAAATCTGGAACTTCGTCACCAAATGGCACTCGAAACCCGCCGATATCTGGACGAAAGGCATTTCCTGGAAGTGGAAACACCGGCTCTCATTGCCTCGACGCCGGAAGGGGCGCGCGATTTTATTGTGCCTTCACGCATGAATCCGGGTGAATTTTATGCCCTTCCACAATCGCCACAGCTGCTCAAACAGCTGCTCATGGTAGCGGGATTCGACAGATACTTCCAAATTGTAAAATGTTTTCGTGACGAAGACCTTAGGGCAGACCGTCAACCCGAATTTACACAAATCGATTGCGAGATGTCTTT
>JAAZMQ010000005.1 GCA_012798745.1 Bacteroidales bacterium | reverse complement strand
CCGATTGCCCGCCATACATTAAAAATTCGCCGGGGAACCCCCAATGTCCATAATTTTCGAGCCACGTGGTTAAGCTATATTTATGACTAACATTTCTTAATCCTCCAACATAATCATAAGCCACTTTGTCTGCTATCATACGCCGTAAATCCCACAAAAAACGATCGGATTCTTGTAAATTGTTTACTGGTATGCCATAATAAACAGGAAGAAAGGGTAGGGGGTCATAACCATAATATTGTTTAAATTCATTTAAAAAATTATCCGTAAAATTTTGTCCTCCGGTTTCGTAGCTGTCCATGACTACTACTTTAAAACTTTTTCGATCGGCTTCCGAAATCCGTTTTAAAATTTCTCCAATATAGCTGTTGAAGTGTTTTTCTATATGCTTTTGACTCATTTTATCCACTTCGTAACCGGTGGCCTCCGGTGGAGCAGGAGCATTGGTAGTGCCGGTTGGCGTCATACCTGTTCGAAGGATGAGCCATTCGCCTTCCGGAACATCCCATGTCAATATTCCGTCTTTCGATAAGTATTTTGAAATATCGATGATGCGAGAGGCATCCACCATTAACGATTTGTTTTCAATTTCGGGAGGAGTTGGCCATTTGTAGGTATCCCAATAAGGCAAAGGTGTTTGATGCATTTTGGATAATGTCTTTTCGGCATAATGCTCTATTTTGGGAGAGGATGAAAGAACGATTTCGGAGATTCCACTGTTGGGATTGGCATTTTTTATCACCAGGCGAAAAGAAGTTCCCCTTGTTTCCGGGAAAGAGACCACAACGGGAGCATAGGGATTGAATCCTACGTTTAATGCGGGGTTGGATCTATTAATTTCAAAGTCCCTTATCGAACGAAAAGAACCATTGGCTTCTTTTATTTGAAGGTTGGCGATGGCAAGAATAGGATGTTTAGTCGGGTAAACAGAAAGACTGCGAAGGGTAAAAGGTTCCTGAGACTCAAAATCAATTACAAATTCATTCTCTAATGGTAAATTAATACCGGTATCGGGATTTCCATCAGTGATGAAAGAAAGATTTTTTACGAAGGGACTGGAAGTAATCATAGCATTATGTGCAGTGAGGGTATGATCATATTCAGGAGGTACAGGGAAAGCGATTACTTTTATATCCTGAAAAGGTTCTGTCGGTTTTTTCAGTTTTCCTGTGAATTTTTGTGGTCCTTTTACTCGTAATTCTGACGAGGCAAGATAACGCATCGCTTCTTCCGGTTCTATCCATGGTCCTCCCGATTGACTCCATCCGGGCGAATTAAAAATACCGATGTCAATATTCAATTCTGTGGCAGTTTTAAGAGCTGCGTGAAGAATTTCCCACCATTCTTCACTAAACATTTTTACATTTCCAGAAGGAACATCGTCCAGACCAATGTTTCCGATGAATGCTCTGTTGATACCTGCCTTTTTCATTGCATGCAGATCCTTAATGACGCCTTCTTTTGAAATATTGCCCGATATCCAGTACCAATATACACTGGTTTGAATGGAATCAGGTGGAGTTGTGAAACCGCTTTTCAGTGTCTCATGAGAAATTTCATTCTTTTGTCCGGAACACGAAAGCATTCCAAAAAACATTGAAATACTTATTATTAAACCTAGTGTTTTATTCATAACTCGTTAATTTTTTTATTGATCAAATTTATTTTATAGTTATCCTTATAGTTGGTTTTTTTAGGGACCATCGTATGATGCGTTTCTCTCAATCTATTTCTTTTTGATTTTTTTTGTAGTGAAATTAAGAAGGTTACGAAATAAATTTGTTAACAATCGGTTTTCTTAATCTATAATTTCAGCATTCGAAAAAGAATCGATAATAACTTCTTTTTTAATATTACTTATTTTCAAATAGCGGCGGTTACTAACAGGAAGCGTGATAGATCCGTCTTTGTTATCCTTAATATATTCTTCTTGCCCTAGGTGTTTATATAACTTGACATTCGAGATACTTAATGGCAATTGTAATTTTTTACTTCCTGATATATGCCAAAATACAACATAATAATCTCCTTTCCTTTGAAAAATGAATGCCCGTATTTCTTTACTTTTGTTGGCTACATTTTCAATTTGATCATAAGGTTGCAACTCAAATTCTTTTTGTTCATTCAGCAATAGAATATGCTCTTGATCCAGATTTTTCAGTGTTTGTTTTTGTTCTTCTGACAACCAATCCTTGATCCTCACTTCTTCCCATCTTCTCAAAACTTCTAAGTTATCCGATGTTCTGGGATGAGAATCGAATTTTTTCAAATCCGCATGAAGTGAAACCGGACAATCCCATGCTGCTGCCCTGCTTGTAACGTATTCGAGCATATCGGGTTGTGTGCCAATAGTATTTTTATCGGGAACCCAATAACCCAACCAGCCGAAATTAATTCGGGTAAAATCTGCTTTCATTTGTTCAGCTTCTTTTGCAGGCCATCTTCGTGTTTCTTCTTTTAAAGATTCGGGAGGAAAAACGTCGAAAGCATTGCCTCCGCTTAGCATGTGCCAACTAAAATGAGTTTTTGCAGCTCCTTCTGCAAAGACAGGCTCGGGTTTCAATCGACTGAAAACTTTGTATTGGGCCGAGGCTACATGAAACCAAAAAGGGGAATTAACCCCTTCCGAACCATCAAAATAGACAAATTTAAAACCCGCATTATAAATATTTGCCAGCTTTTCTGCTATTTCATCCTGTAAATTTGTATTTTGATCAATATAAATGCTTGTAGCCCCAAATTCACTAACGTCAAGTAGACCACAAATATATCCTCTTGGTTGTGAATTGATGGTTGTTTTATCTATTCCTCTTATGCATCCGGTAGATGTAT
>JAAZMQ010000049.1 GCA_012798745.1 Bacteroidales bacterium | reverse complement strand
TTGCCGACATGGCAACTTACCCTCATGTTTTTCAATATTCATTTGAAGTACTGAAAAAAGAAGGTTTTCCGTTGAAAGGAAAGTGGCATACATATTTCGGCAACGATAATCCGCTGGTATTGGAACTGGGTTGTGGGAAAGGTGAATATACAGTCGGGTTAGCTCGATGGTTTCCGGAGAAGAACTTTATCGGTATCGATATAAAAGGTGCACGCATGTGGAAGGGTGCTACAGAAGCTCTCGAAGAAAATCTTACTAATGCGGCTTTTCTGAGGACACGAATCGAATTTATCGATTATTTTTTTGCAGAAAACGAAGTTTCAGAGATATGGATTACTTTCCCCGATCCACAAATGAAAAAAACAAACAAACGGTTGACTTCTACACGCTTTATGAAAGAGTATAGTCGTATTCTTAAACCCGAAGGTATGATTTATTTGAAAACCGACAGCGATTTTCTCTATATGTATACGAAAGCCATGATTGAAGAAAACGGGCTTGAAGTTCTTTTTGACACAAACGATCTGTATCATTCGGGAATTGACGACAAAATTTTGCATATCCAAACTTTTTATGAACAACAATGGCTTTCACGTGGTTTAAACATCAAGTATATTGTATTTCGATGTCCGAAAAAGGAAAATTGGTCGGAACCCGAGGTGGAAATCGAACGTGACAATTATCGCAGTTACAAGCGGAGCACTCCTATATAAATGATGCGAAACTCATTTTTAATTATACGAAAGTAAAGATTCAAAATTAATCTCTATTAAATAGATAACCAATAAATTAAATTATGACAATATATCCACAACTCATTCTCGATGCACTTAAAAATGTTCGCTATCCCGGGACAGGGCAAGATATCGTTTCTGCAGGAATGGTAGCAGACAATATGCGTATTGAAGGCAATAAAGTAAGTTTTTCTCTTATAGCGGAAAGACCCAATGATCCGTTTATCAAATCGCTTGTTAAAATGGCTGAACAGGCCGTTTTGACTTATGTGGACAAAGACATCGATATCAAAGGAAATATATCGGTAAAATATAAACAACCGCCTCGTCCTTCACAGCCTGAATTGCTCACAGGTGTGAAAAACATCATTGCCGTGGCGTCCGGAAAGGGGGGGGTAGGAAAAAGCACAGTTTGTACGAATCTAGCGGTAGCACTAGCCATGAAGGGATATATGGTCGGACTGCTCGATGCAGATATTTTCGGACCTTCGGTGCCGAAAATGTTAGGTGTTGAAGATGCTGCCCCTATGCTTGTGAATAAAGACGGTAGGGATTTGATTGTTCCGATTGAAAACTACGGCATAAAAATGCTCTCGATTGGTTTTTTTGTCAAAAAAGAAAGTGCCGTCGTGTGGCGTGGTGCGATGGCAAGTAATGCGCTGAAACAACTTATCAGAGACGCCGATTGGGGTGAATTGGATTATTTTTTTATCGATTTTCCTCCCGGGACCAGCGATATTCATTTAACTCTCGTTCAGACCATACCCATTACGGGTGCGGTGATTGTTAGTACGCCTCAAGAAGTGGCTCTTGCCGATGCACGAAAGGGAATCAGTATGTTTTCGGGCGACAAAGTAAACGTTCCTATTCTGGGCTTGGTAGAAAATATGGCATGGTTTACACCGGCCGAGCTTCCCGAAAATAAGTATTACATCTTTGGAAAAGACGGTTGCAAGCGCTTGGCAGAAGAATATGGTTATGCACTTTTGGGTCAGATACCTATTGTACAAAGCATACGCGAGAGCGGTGACGAGGGTATGCCGGTGGCACTTAACGCCGACAGCATTACCGGCATGGCTTTTTCCGAATTGGCCGATCATCTTGTAGCTGCTGTTGATAAACGCAACCGCGAATTACCTCCCACTCGTATTGTGAATGTGAGAATAAAGTAATTTCGATTTTTGTCAAAAAACAACCAAACAGAGAGAAAAATGAGAAAAAAATTTAACTTTATGGCGAAATTCCTTTTTTACGGATAAAAAACATTTATGACATTTTCGTTCGAAATATTTTTGCTAGGAGTTGCTATTCTGCTTTTCATTAGTATTATTGTTGGCAAAACGGGATATCGTTTCGGTATTCCTGCTTTGTTGTTATTTCTCTTAGTGGGTATTTTTGTTGGGAGTGACGGAATAGGAATAGAATTCCGATCACCTCATCAAGCCCAGTACATCGGAATTATCGCTTTAAACATTATTCTCTTCTCCGGGGGGATGGATACCCGCTTTTCGGAAATAAGACCGGTGGTCCTTCCGGGAGTGATTTTATCGATAGCCGGCGTTTTGCTTACGGCATTTTTTACCGGTATATTCATTTATTGGTTGACAAACAATGTGATACAAACTGTTACTTTTTCACTTGTCGAATCTTTCCTTTTGGCAAGTATCATGTCGTCAACCGATTCTGCTTCCGTTTTTTCCATTTTGAGGTCGAAAGGATTAACCATTAAGCACAATCTTCGCCCTCTCCTTGAATTGGAAAGTGGAAGTAATGATCCGATGGCTTATATGTTGGTGATCCTCTGCATCCAGCTTTTACAGTCGACAGAGATTCAACCGGGAAAAATTGTACTTTCTTTTTTTCAACAATTTATTATTGGTGTACTGGTAGGGGTAATATTGGGTAGATTAGCCGTCTACCTTATTAATCATATTTATTTGGATTACGAGGGTTTATATTCGGTATTGCTTGTTGCAATTATGCTTTTTATGTTTGGTTTTTCATCCGTTTTGGGAGGCAACGGCTATCTTGCTGTTTATATAGGTGGGCTTTTGATTGGAAATCAACGCTTTGTATATAAACGCAGCATGATGAGATTTTTCGACGGGCTCACTTGGCTATTCCAAATCATTATGTTTTTAACGTTGGGTTTATTGGTTAATCCGCACGAGCTGTTGCCTATAGCCAGCGTTGGAATTTTGATTGGCCTGTTTATGATTTTTGTTTCACGTCCGGTTTCGGTTTTTGCTCTTTTAATGCCGTTTAAAAAAATTCCTTTCAAGGGAAAAACATTTGTTGCTTGGGTTGGATTACGTGGTGCAGTACCCATCATTTTTGCTACATATCCGTGGATTAGTGGAGTACAGCAGGCTGAAACCATGTTTAATATTGTTTTCTTCATAACCATACTTTCTTTGCTTTTGCAAGGAACATCTGTTCCGCTGATGGCAGAGTGGCTCGGTTTAGCCGACCGTAACAGTAAAACGAGCAAACCTCAACTAAAAGAATTTGACATCGATTTGTCGGATGAAATCAATTCGGCAGTGGCGGAAATAGTGATAACAGAA
>JAAZMQ010000048.1 GCA_012798745.1 Bacteroidales bacterium | reverse complement strand
GGCGACAGAAATCGTCTGAAGATGATATCGGAACAAATGGATAAAATTATTTCCTATTTATAAGCATAGTTTGGTAAACCGTGTTATGTGGCGATCTGATCGAGATGGCTTAGCCATATTCCTGATTACGACAATGTTTATTCGAAAGTCCGGGCCGAACTATCGCCATACAACCGGGATCAAAGAAACTCCCGAACAAACTTTATATCGACTCCGAATGTTCCCAACGTTTTTGAAATGAAATTCCTCAAAAAATGCCTAAATTACGATTTGTTTGATTAAATAATTTGAAAGGGAAGTACCTGTGCTTCCAAGAAGTTTTTGATTGTCACAATCAACGCTATAAAAATAAAGAGAATGAGAAACAAAAGAATTTTACAGTTTATTGTATGTTTTGTCTTTTTTGCCCATTTTAGTTTGTATGCAGGGACTAAAGCCAAGCATGTAATTTTAATCGGATTGGACGGGTGGGGTTCCTACAGTGTAGAAAAAGCCGATATGCCTGTTGTAAAAAAACTGATGGCTGAGGGTACGTATACGTTGAAAAAAAGGGCGGTATTGCCTTCTTCGAGTGCGGTGAATTGGGCATCAATGTTCATGGGAGCCTGCCCCGAGTTGCATGGGTATACCGAGTGGGGGTCGCGGACACCTGAAATTCCCTCGCGGGTGCTTAACCGTCACGAGATTTTTCCTACGATTTTCGGGTTGTTACGCGATGCGGATCCGAAAGCCGAAATCGGATGTTTATACGAATGGGATGGGATCAAATACTTGGTGGATACGTTGTCGTTGAATTATCATGCTCAGGCAGTAGATTACGAAAAATTCCCCACCGCATTGGCAGACATGGCCGTAAAATATATAAAAGAGAAAAAGCCGAATCTTTTGGCTGTTGTTTTCGATAATCCGGATCATGTGGGTCATGCCGACGGACACGATACTCCGGCATATTATGCCAAACTTACGGAACTGGATGGTTATATCGGACAGATTATTGAAGCTTCAAAAGAGACAGGTATATGGGACGACACCATTATCATCATAAGTGCCGACCACGGTGGTATTGGAAAAGGTCACGGAGGGAAGACGCTTCAGGAGCTTGAAACGCCGTTTGTTATTGCGGGGAAAAATGTCAGAAGGATTCCGGAATTTGAGGAGAGCATGATGCAATTCGACATTGCGGCAACCATAGCCTACATTTTTAATTTGGAAACTCCGCAGGTATGGATCGGACGTCCGATGAAACAAGTATTCAAATAAAAATAAAATAGATATAATTCATATTGATGTAAGTTTTTATGATTAGGTCCAAATTTTTATTTGCAGGTTTAGGGTTGAGTACCCTTCCTATGTTGCATGTTGAAGCCCGGCAAAAGCCCAATGTTGTATTTATTCTGGCCGACGATCTCGGCTACGGAGATCTGAGCTGTTTTGGTCAGGAAAAGTTTCTAACGCCACATATCGATCGGTTGGCATTGAACGGGATGCGTTGCACGCATACGTATGCCGGATCGACGGTTAGTGCACCGTCGCGTGCCTGTTTGATGACGGGACTTCATGGCGGGCATGCACCGATTCGCGGCAACAAGGAGCTGGAGCCCGAAGGACAATTTCCGCTGCCTGCGAATACTTACACACTTTTCCATTTGTTCAAAGATGCCGGTTACACGACCGGAGCATTCGGCAAATGGGGATTAGGTCAACCCGGCTCTTCTGGAGATCCGAACCGTCAGGGAGTAGACGAATTTTTCGGGTATAACTGTCAGCTTCTTGCACATAATTATTACCCCGATCATCTTTGGCACAACCAAACCCGGGTGGAATTACCGGAGAACGCCGATGGGAATTTCGGGGCGTATTCGCAGGATTTGATTCAGCAACACACGTTGAGATTTATCCAAGAAAACAAGAGCAAGCCGTTTTTTCTTTACGTACCATTGGTTCTTCCACATGCCGAGTTGGTGGTGCCGGAAGATTCCCTATTCGAAAAATTCAAAGGGATATACCCCGAGACTCCTTTCAAGGGAACGGATTCGGGTCCGATGTTTCGTAAAGGGGGCTATGCATCCCAGTTGTATCCCAAGGCAGCTTATGCTGCGATGGTAACAAGGCTCGACATGTACGTAGGAGAGATTGTTGAAGAGTTAAAACGTCAGGGTATTTACGACAATACGCTGATCATCTTCACCAGCGACAACGGCCCCCACCGCGAAGGGGGCAACGATCCCGATTATTTCAACAGTAATGGGATATACCGAGGCTACAAGCGCGATCTTTACGAGGGCGGTATCCGGGTTCCGACGGTTGTCAGTTGGAAAGGGCATGTACCTTCGGGAACAGAAAACCATTTTGCTTTTGCTTTTTGGGATTATCTTCCCACTTTTGCCGATCTGTTGGGCCGTAAGCTTCCGGTGAAGAGCGATGGCATCAGTGTGTTGCCCACGTTGACGGGCAAAAAGAAGCAGAAGGAGCACGATCTTTTTTATTTTGAATTTCACGAGTTGAACGGTCGACAGGCGGTTATCCGAGGAAATTGGAAATTGCTTCATCTGAATCTGAAGGGGGATACGGTTTACGAATTGTATAATATTGCTTCGGATCCATCGGAGGTTCACAACGTGATTTCTTTATACCCCGAGAAGGCAGAAGAATTGAAAGAGCTCATGCAGGAAGCGCATACCCCGGACCCCAATTGGCCGTTGTTTAATTGATCTTTATGAGTAGTGTTGTTTGTTAGATACACAAAATAACGATCGATGATTAAAATTTAAGGGAAAAAGGTAGATTCTTTTCTCCCCCGCAGCATTTCTCTTTTTCCCGGGGGACCGGGTAAGCGTTCTACGGTAAATCCGGCGGATTGCAGCATTCGCCGGACAATTCCTTTAGCGCAATAAGTAGTGATGATAGCATGAGGGTTGCATAAGGCAAAAATGGAATCAAAAATCGTTTGTGTCCACATTTCGGGTTGTTTTTCGGGAGCAAATGCATCAAAGAAAATCACGTCAAAATCGCTATTGAAAGCAATTTCATCTGACTTACTAAAATCGATTTTTCTTTTTTGTAACGTAAAATGAGGCGTAATTTTCACGGCGGTTTCCCATTCACAATCGTGCAATTTGTTGAAAAGATTCGTTGCCGAAGGCTGAATGAGAGAGGCATAGTTGAGCTTTTTGACTTTGTCTGCAGGAAGCGGATAACGTTCGACCGAAGTATAGAAGACAGCTCTTGCCGTTTTTTCGGCATCCAGCAGTGAAAGAAAAGCATTTAGTCCGGTACCGAATCCTATTTCCAAGATATTAACGGTTGATTTAAGGCATGCGCGCAATCCGGCGTCAATGTACACATGCATCGTCTCGGTAATGGCTCCGTAGGTAGAATGGTAGTGCTCGTTGATAGACGGCACAAAAAGGGTGTGCGATCCATCGCCGGTTATTTCAAGCTCAATATTCATGAGTAGTAACGTATTTTTCGATAAACAAAAATAGTACAGTATTGTTTATCATCTCATGGGGAGAGTGTTAATACTTGTTCCATTTAAAAACTTGAACATGAAGCAAAGATATCTTTTTTTTCTTGTTTTCGTATTGTCGTTATTGGAGGGATGTCAATCGGGAACAAAAGAGGAGAAAATATTGTCGGTTACCATTGAACCACAGCGGTATTTTTTGGAAAATATTGTTGAGGATCGATATAAAATAAATGTAATTGTTCCTGTAGGGGCCAGTCCCGAAACTTATGAGCCCACACCGGCAATGATGGTAAAACTGGCGAAAAGTGCTATTTATTTTAAGGTTGGTTTTTTGGGATTCGAAAATGCTTGGGCCGAAAGTTTGGTAAAAAACAATCCCGATGTGAAGGTTGTGAATTGTTCGGAGGGGATCGATTTGATTTATGGGGAACATCATCATGTCTCAGGCAAGCCTGATGTAGAAGATGAGCATGCGCTTTTGCCTGATCCACACGTGTGGTTGTCACCCAAAGCCGCTCGTGTTTTTGTGGAAAATATGTACAGGGGATTCATTACTTATGATTCTCAACAAAAAGAGTTTTATCAAGAAAATTTTTTGGAATTAACCAAGAAGATTACCCAAACCGATAGTACAATTACGCGACTGTTAGCGGATATTTCTTCACGAAGTTTTGTGATTTATCATCCGGCTTTAAGTTATTTTGCCCGCGATTATGGACTTAAACAATACAGCATTGAGGTTGATGGGAAAAATCCCTCGCCTGCTCAGATGAAAGCATTAATCGATATAGCACGAAAAGAAGATATTAGGGTGGTGTTTGTGCAACAGGGTTTTGATACGAAAAATGCAACTGTAATAGCAAATGAAATAGGTGGTAAGGTGTATGTTATAAATCCTTTGGCATACGAATGGGATAAGGAGTTGATACGCATTGCTCATATTTTGGCAGGTAAAGAAGAATGAATAAACTCATTGAAATACAGAATCTTTTTGTGGGGTATGAGAACAACCCTAATGTGCTTACGAATGTCAATCTTACGGTTTACGATGACGATTTCTTAGGGATTATTGGACCGAACGGTGGGGGTAAAACTACGCTGGTAAAAGCGATTCTGGGTTTGATAAAACCAACGAAGGGAACGATTACTTTTTTCGAGAACAGGGAAAAAGTGAATTCAATCAACATAGGTTATTTGCCCCAGGTAAAACAAATTGATAAGAAATTTCCTATCACGGTTGCTGATGTCATTTTATCCGGATTGACGCTTAAAGGGAAGCTTTTTAAACGCTATTTATCCGAAGATAAACGAAAGGTGCGTGATGTAGCAGAACGGATGGGGGTTGAAAACCTTTTGTCGAGGCCAATAGGTGAACTTTCGGGTGGTCAGTTGCAGCGTGTGCTGTTAGCAAGAGCTATTATTGATGAACCTCGGCTAATTATTCTTGACGAACCTAGTTCATATGTAGATAAACTTTTCGAAACGAACTTTTACCGACTACTTGCCGATATCAACCAAAAGATGGCCATTATTCTTGTTTCTCACGACATTGGAACAATTATTTCAATGGTGAAAAATATTGCGTGTGTAAACGGTGATTTGCATTATCATGCCGGCACAGAGATTTCCCCGGAATGGTTGCTGAAAGCCTACGATTCATGCCCCATCGAAATTCTTGGTCACGGATCGTTGCCTCACCGCGTACTTATGCAGCACGATCATGAAGATCATGCTGCATCGGATAGTGATCCCGGTTTGGGGAAGACAGAAATATAAAAAAGCCGACTGAGATTGCCGGCTTTTCGCATTATATTTGTATTTTGTGATTAAAGGTGTTTGAGTAAATATTCTGCAATTTGTATGGAGTTGAGCGCAGCACCCTTTCTTATTTGATCGGATACCGTCCAAAATGTTAAGCCTTTTTCATTGGTCAAATCTTTGCGAATGCGTCCTACGTATACCGCATCTTTTCCTGTAACATCCAATGGCATGGGATATTCTTTTTTTCCCGGATTATCTATGAGTACAATACCTTCGGCATTGGCAAACGCTTCACGGGCTTCTTCAACTGGAACAGATCGTTCCGTTTCGATCCAAGTGGCTTCG
>JAAZMQ010000047.1 GCA_012798745.1 Bacteroidales bacterium | reverse complement strand
CCTGCCCACGTTTCGTAACCCAATGCAAGCGCTTTTTCCACTGCCGCACTGCCAATGAATCCGCTGGCACCGGTAATGAGAATTTTCTTTCTATTCATGTTATATATCGGTATCTGCGAGCAAAAATAAGGATAACTTATTGATTTTACAGAAAGAATCCTTTCTTTTTACAAAAACAATGTATTGAACAATTGGTATCTGCCTTTCATAACCTACCGTAAATAAAGCAAACTACAAATAAAACCGATTTGTTGCTCTCGTTTTAATAATAGGATTTAAGGTTTCAAATCGTAGCAGTTGAATATTAATAACAAAAATGGAGAAAAATCACCGTTTTGCCCCAATTTCAATAACATAATTTAATATCTACGGATATAGTGGTTAAATAATGATATCACAAAAGGAGTAAAACCTCCGTTTATCTCCAATTTCAACAACATAATTTAATATTCACAGCCGTAGTGGTTAAATAATGATAACAAAAAAGAAGCAAAACGTTTGTTTAATACTAAAATTGAAGTTACAAAAAAGGTAAAAAATCTGTTTAACCTTAAAAACCAAGTCAAGAAAAGAGCAAAAAATGAGTGCAACTCAAAAAACAACATCGGAAAGAGAGTAGAAAAAGGGTTCACCACTAAAAATAACATCAGGATGTGAGGAAAAATTTTCGCTTAAGCAAAAAACCAATATGAGAAAACAGGTAAAAAAATCGTACACTCACGAAACTTTTCGTATTTTCGCAACCAAAACCCGGTAAAACCGCAAAAAATGAAAAGGATCGCAACCGCTCTCGTTTCTCTGTTTGTTTTTCTTTCGTATGCGACGGCACAAAATCCCATATCGTGGGAATTTTCGCTCGAAGATAACGGCAACGGAGAAATCAGTCTGATAGCAAAAGCAACCATAGAACCGGGGTGGCACTTATACGATACGGAAATTCCGGAAGGAGGTCCCACCCCGACAACATTAACCATCGATAAGCTGAAAGGAGCCGAACCGATGGGGGAATTTCATGCCGAGGGCAGGAAACCTCGTGTGACTTTTGATCCTATCTTTGGAATGAATATCGGCACATTTGATGGGACGGTTCGGTTTGTGCAACGTTTTAAGATTAACAACAAAGACGAGTTTGTTCTGGAGGGCGATGTGCGTGCCCAAGCTTGCAACGAACAAACCTGTACACCGCCTTTGCCCATCGATTTTGTCTTTACTGCTAACGACTTGCCAAAAACCGTTGCATCATCGGCAGAAAACAAAACTCCCCCCACTGGTCCTCAACCTCTTCTCACGGAAGACACCATTTCCGCAACGGATTCTGTAGGTATCGCTACAGACGTTATTCCCATAACAACAGCCTACACCGATATCGACAAAAATCCACTCTGGACGCCGGTCATCGAAGAACTAAAAGCATATGGGATGGAAGGAAACGTTTCCGATATGTCGCTGTGGTGGATTTTCATTTCGGGATTTATAGGGGGGCTTATCGCACTGCTTACGCCCTGCGTGTGGCCGATGATCCCTATGACGGTCAGCTTTTTTCTGAAAAAAAATGCGACAAGTCGTAAGAAGGCCGTCTCGCAAGCCATTGTTTACGGTGTAGCCATTATCGTGATTTATCTGGTTTTGGGATTGCTGATTACCGCCATTTTTGGCGCAAGTGCATTGAACAATCTGGCAACAAGTGCGATTTTCAACCTCCTCTTCTTTGCTTTGCTGGTGATATTTGCGATTTCGTTTTTTGGCGGGTTCGACCTGGTGTTGCCAGCATCGTGGACCAACAAGATGGATTCGAAAGCCGAAGCAACCTCAGGAATACTTAGCATCTTTTTCATGGCATTTACGCTGGTGCTGGTATCGTTTTCATGCACCGGCCCCATCATTGGAACACTGCTGGTACAGGCTGCAACATGGGGAAACATCTTGGCACCCACTATCGGAATGTTTGGTTTTGCACTGGCTCTGGCCATTCCGTTCGCTCTGTTTGCCATCTTCCCTTCGTGGTTGCAAACCATGCCAAAGTCGGGAGGTTGGCTGAACGCCGTAAAAGTGGTCCTCGGATTCGTGGAATTGGCTTTTGCATTGAAATTTTTATCGGTTGCCGACCTCGCTTACGGATGGGGCATTCTTGACAGGGAGGTATTCCTTGTGCTCTGGATCGTAATCTTTGCCCTCCTTGGTGTGTATCTGCTAGGGAAGATCAAATTTCCACACGACAGCGATGTGGAACATGTTTCGATTCCCCGCTTGTTCCTGGCCATTTTTTCGTTTGCCTTTGCCATCTATTTGGTACCCGGACTGTGGGGTGCACCGCTTAAAGCAATCAGCGCTTTCTCACCACCGATGTACACGCAGGATTTTAGTTTATACGATGGGGAGGTGCGTCCTAAATATACCGATTACGAAATTGGTATGGCCTACGCTAAGCAAGTAGGCAAACCGGCATTGCTCGATTTCTCGGGGTATGGTTGCGTAAATTGCCGCAAAATGGAAGCATCGGTGTGGACCGATCCCCGCGTAAAAAATATCATCGACAACGAATACGTCTTAATTACGTTGGTAGTGGACGACAAAACGCGGCTGCCTCAGGTAATTGAAGTGGAAGAAAACGGAAGAATCACCCGCCTGAAAACCGTTGGCGACAAATGGAGCTACCTGCAACGCCATAAATTCGGAGCCAACGCACAGCCGTATTACATCGCATTGGACAACGAAGGGAAACCCGTGAGCCCCCCATATGCTTACGACGAAAATGTGGAAAAATACATCGAATTTCTGCAGACAGGATTAAGAAACTACAGAAAAAAACAATCGAACCGACACAACAATCAAACGGATATAACCACCGGACATAACCTCCGAACCGACGTTATAATCAAAACGATATAAAAAACTAATCAATAATAAACGATCAATTTTAAAGAAAGGGAAAAAAACAACACAATGAATACGCGTGAACAAAAACTAGAAGCTTTCGGAAGACTATTGGACGTGATGGACGAATTGAGGGAGAAATGTCCTTGGGATCGTGAACAGACTTACGAAAGCCTCAGAGCGAATACCATAGAAGAAACCTATGAATTGGCCGAAGCCATCATAAAAAACGACGACGAAGCCATAAAAAAAGAACTGGGCGATTTGCTGCTCCATGTGGTATTCTATGCCAAAATTGGAGAAGAAAAAGGAGCTTTCGACATTGCCGATGTTTGTAATGCACTTTGCGACAAACTAATATTCCGCCACCCCCACGTTTTCGGCAATGCACAAGCCGATTCGGCACGCAAAGTGGAAAAATCGTGGGAACAAATCAAACTCAAAGAAAAAGGAGGCAACTCAACTATCCTGGGTGGCGTTCCCGATTCGCTACCATCGATGGTAAAAGCCTATCGAATACAGGACAAGGCACGCAATGCAGGATTCGACTGGAACAAGCGGCAGGATGTATGGGAAAAAGTGAAAGAGGAATGGGTGGAATTGAAAGCAGAAATCGATGAAATGAATCCCGAAAAAATGGAAGGAGAATTTGGCGATCTGCTGTTCAGTATCATCAACGCCGCACGGTTATATAAAGTGAACCCCGACAATGCCCTGGAGCGTACCAACCAAAAATTCATCTATCGCTTCAACTACATGGAACAGAAAGCAAAAGAGCAGGGGAAAACATTGAAAAACATGACGCTCGAAGAAATGGAAGAAATCTGGCAAGAAGCCAAACAAAAAGAAAAATAATAAACCTAAAAATTACCCATATTGCGATGGTCGCCATGAGGCCTCTCAGTCCTCTTTAAAGGAATATTCATTCCGTCTGTGGATTCAAGCCAATCAAACAATTCATGGTTTAATTCTTTTATCGATTCTTGATGTTCAGGAGATCCGATTAAATTATGAATTTCGTTGGGATCGTTCTGTAAATCGTAAAATTCGTTAGTATCCCATCTGCCATGATAATAAATGTATTTGTAGCGATCGGTACGCACCCCGAAAGTGGTGGGAGTTTGAGGAAAATCATACTCCCAATAATATTCATAAAATATTTTATCACGCCACGGAATATTTTTACCGAGTAAAAGAGGAAGAAAGGACTCCCCAACCATTTGTGGAGCCTTCTTTAATCCCGCGCATTCCATCAGGGTTGGTGCAATGTCGATATTCTGAACCATTTGTTCGACAATCTGCCCTCCTTTAAAGATTCCGGGGCCCCAAACCAACATCGGTATCCGTACCGATTCTTCGTAAAAATGACGCTTATCGATCAGTCCGTGCTCCCCCCAAGCAAAGCCATTATCACCCATATAAATAACAATCGTATTTTTATCCAAACCGGCTTCTTCCAAATAGTTCAAAACAGCTCCTATACTTTCGTCAACGGAACGAATTGTTTCGCAGTAATTGCGAACCTCTTTTTCCCATGGTCTGCCGTGATACGAATAATCAACGCCGTGCCAGCTTTCTCGCTGATGTTTTACCCAATCGGGCATCATGTTTTCACCGTAAAAATCTTTCCCCGAAGCGGGTTTGCCCGTTTTTGGATCAATGGTGGGCGGTGTAGTTATCTCGTATTCGGGAATATGAAAAGAGGGTGGATATACCACCGGCTTATCCTGATAACATCCTTTATGCCTTTTGGCAGCTTGAAAATTATCATGCACACCCTTATGTGAAAGATAAACCATAAAAGGCTTGTGAGCAGCATTTTGCTTTTTCATGAAGCCGATAGCATGGTCTGTCAGTAAATCTGTTACATAGGTGCTGTCTTTATATTGAATCCATTCCCCGTTAACATTGATTCGTGGATTATAATATTCTCCCTGTCCTCTGAATGACTCCCACCAGTCGAATCCCGGCTGGGGATCTCCTGAGTCGTTGCCCATGTGCCACTTACCGAAAAAGCCCGTTTGATATCCTTCTTTTTGCAGATATTCAGGGAAAAACACGAGTCCTTCCGGTAGTGGAGCAGAGTTATCCACAACTTTATGCGAGTGAGAATACATTCCTGTAAGAATTGAAGCCCGGCTAGGGGACGACAAAGATGTAGTAACAAAAGCATTTTTCATCCACGTCCCCTCTCGAGCCATTTTATCCATAGCAGGGGTTTCCAGCCAAGGTATTTTACCTACAAACCCCATATAATCATACCGGTGATCGTCGGACAATATAAAAACAATATTCAGCTTCTCGTCCTTTGGAGATGAAGGGAACGACAAACGAGATGCTCCTTGGAGATGACTTGCGCTTAAAGCACATAACGTTGGAAATATGATTTTATAATTCATGATGCAATATTTTTAAAAAAATCATCCTTTACAATTTCCTCCTTATCGCAATCTCAATAATGGTTCACCTGTCGAGATAGGCACGACTACCCACCTTTTAATCTTTCAATTCTTTAATCCGTATATTCCTGAATTTTACTTCCGATCCGTGCCCTAAAAAACCGATATGTCCTTTTTTATTGAACAATCCCGGGTGATCTTTGTGATCCATCGTGCCGTTTTTGGCTGCTTCACGGATATTCCCGTCAAGTATGGTGGTGCCGTTGAGAATCACTTTGATATGGTCGCCATTGGCAATCACTTCCTGATAATTCCATTCGCCTGTCGGTTTCAGATACCCTCTCTTGGCCGGGATCACTCCGTAAACCGACCCGTGATACTGATAGGGCTGAAGATCTTTATAGATGGGCGCTTCGTTGTCGATTATCTGAAGTTCCATGCCGACATAAGCGGCATCGCCTTCCATCGGCGTACGGATACCCAACCCGTTGTTGGCTCCCGGAGTAAGCATGAATTCGAAACGAAGGATAAAATTATCGAATTCGTCTTTGGTATACAAGTTCCCTCCAAAACTTTCGGAGGGATACAACACAATACATCCGTCTTCCAACACGTAATCTTTCGTATTTCCCGTCCATTCATGCATGTTGGTTCCGTCAAAAAGGACCCGAAATCCTTCCTTCTTCTCCTCTTCCGACAAGCGGAACGGTTCGGGGCGCTCAAATTCCTTAATGTAGATATCCCGATAAGCCACTTTGCTGCCATGAGCCTGCAACTCAATCTGTTCGATCGGGAAAATAGGCAGGCTTCTGTCCCAGTAATTTTCCAATATGACGTTGTCGGTAACCAATTCGCCGTTTAACCAAACCGATACTCGATCGCCAATCATGCGGATGCGAAACGTATTCCATTCGCCTACTTTCAGATCGGCAACCTTCAACGGTTTGCTCGGATGAACCTGGTTGTTGTACAATCCGCCGGAACCTACCTGCGCACCCACGTCTACCCTCGCTGTATCCCAAATCTGTACCTGGGGTGTTCCCCGCAGGTAAATACCGGCATCGGGTTCGGGTCCCGGGAAAAGTTTCCAGTCTACCAACAGTTCAAAATCGCCGTATTGCTTAACGGTACAAAGGTTATTGAAACCCTTGCCGTCAAAAACAATGGTGCCGTCAACCACCTTCCAGTCGTTAAAAGCTTCACGATCGGCTTTGGCTTGTGCAGCCGCCAGTTCTTTCTTGCTCATCTTGGCACGGGTGATGGGATTGCCCACCAGACCTTTCCATCCCTCAAGATCCTTGCCGTTGAACAACGATACAAATCCGCCCGTTGTGGGGTTTTCCGACAAATATTTCCGAATGGATTGACGCTGATAATCGGCATCGGGATTATTCAGCGTTTTGCTCACTTTGTTCAGAATAGCGGTCGTTTCGGTTCCCGCAAACGACGGATTATTGAGGGCGATGTTCATGGCTGCCTGTGCTGCCGATTCGCTCAGTGCCGGATCGTCCATGTAAGGTGCTACAAACAACATGGCCTGATACATATCGGTGGTGCCGAGCAAACGCAGAATGTCGTTTTTCTGCTTCTCGGTCTGTGCCATCTCCATGGCATTGCGCAGGAAAAGATATTTTACTGCACCCGTCTTGTTGGACGATGCCACTTTTTCGATGAGGGCATCCACCGCCTGAGCAATCTCTCCCTTATCTTTACTGCTGCGGGCAATATCCTGCAAAGCGTATACGGCATCGAACGATTTCCATTGTTTTATTGCATCGAAGGCAGCCTGTTTGTTTTTCCCCGTTTCGGTTTGATAAGCTTTCATAATCACATCCAATGCCTGCGGGGTGCCGCTGTTTGCCAACGCAACGTAATATACATATTTTTTGTCCGAAGCATTCATCCTTTTCGTCACTTGGCTCATTTGCTCTTCCGGAGTAAGCATCGACAAAGCGGCATTGACGGCTTGTTGGATGGATGCAAGATACTTGTCGTCGGTTTGCTCCAACAATCCAAACAGCTCGGGAAGATTCTCTTCGGTTGCCACATAGCGAAGGGTTTTTGCAGCTTCGGCTTTCACGGTCTCATCATCCGTAAACAGTTGGTCGTACACCAACCGGTACTGATCATGCATCCGACGATTTGCCATCAGTTGCAGCACGGCGATCTTTCCCGGTTTGCTGCAATCGTCAAAAACCGATGCCAAAGCACCCGATATGTCACCTGCATAACCTTCCAGTGCTTCTTTTGCTAACTTTACGGCATTTTCATCGGTGCTTTTCAACATCCCTACTAACGAAAGAAGTGCAGCAGGCTCTCCATCTATCTTCGACAAGGCATAAACAGCCGCTTTTTGCACGTCTTTGTCCGACGCATTCAAATAATCGGAAATATGGGAAACTGCAGAAGTCACTTTTCGATTTCCAATCCAATAAAGAATGGCTATTTGTACATCGGAAGAGGCTTTCGGAGATAACGTTTTCAGAATGAGCTTCACAGCCTTTTCATCATCCTGAAAGGGATAGGAATTCAACACTTGAGTCAGATAAACGATATTGCCATCCTTCAATGCCTTTTTCAACAATCCGTTCTTATCTGTTGATGGAAGGGCTAGAAGCAATCCTGCAGCTGCAATCTTCAGATTTTGTCTTCCCAATTTTGTTGCTTCGGAAAGAAACTTTTCGGCTTCTTTTTTCACGAGACGGGGTTCACTCACGGCCAACCGATTCAACAAAAACAGATAGGCAGCCGTGGGGTTAGCTTTCTCGTAAGTATATTGATTTTGTTTGCCGGCTCTTTTTAACGGTTCCAAAGAGGCTTTCGTACCTATTCTGCCAAGAGCTTCATAAAGCACCTTCTCCAAATCTCCGGAAGGATTGTTGTTCAACAACTCCAGCATAACGGGCTCGGCTTGCGAATAATCGGTTTGTGCCAAAGCGTTAACGAGGGTGATTTTCATCTGATCCGAATCGGATGCTGAAAGTGCCGAACGAAGGGCCTCACCCGCCGCCGACGTGCCGATATGCGCCAATGCCTGAGAGGCCGGACCCGACAGCCGCTCGTTTGTAAGCAGTATCGATAGAACGGCTACATTTCTGTCGTCGCCTATGAGCTCAAGCTGACGGATCAGCATGGCTTTGATCTCATCATCAAGAGGCTGTTGAAGCGCTTTTTCGCAAGCACTTGCCGCAATCGCTCGTTGAGCGTCGTTGTTTGCAACAAAATGAATCCATCCGCTGATGGCATAATCCACCACTTCGTTGCTTTTGTTCCCCGGAGGATTCAACCTGCCGATCAGATTCATGAATCCTTCTTCGCCGGTGGAAACCAGATCCTCCATCAGTTGATTGTATTGCGATGGGGTTTGTGCCGGCAGTTGTGCCAACACATCGGCAACAATGGTTGAGTTGGTTCTGTGTTGCGGTGTCTGAGCCATTGTTCCACTCATCATGAGCAAAAAGACACCCAAAAACGTTATGTATTTTTTTATCTGTTTCATCATTTCATCAATTTACGGGTTAAATATTCCAAGGTGAGCGACTGGTCTGATTCAGCAACCGGTTTGCTTCCGGATCGTTTATGAATTCCTGTTTGACGGGATCGTAATGTAAGGTGCGGTTCAAACGTAAAGCAATGCCTCCCATGTTGACGATGGTAGCCGAGTAATAGCCGTTTACTTCATTCAAAGCAAACTTCTGACGGGTACGCACACATTCGATAAAATCGCCGTTCTGCGGTGCCGGCTCAGGATATTCGGCAAGTTTCTTTTCCCAATCGGGTATGTCGCAAACAAAATTCTTATAGACGTTTCCCTTCGGACCGGAAATATAAGGAACATCGGGACGCCCATAATCTCCCCCCCAAAGTACAATTTGACAACCATCTTCATAGGTATAAGTAATGGAACGCCATGTACCCACTGCATCGGGATGCTGCTGAGGTGCATCCACTTCTACTTTTATGGGGCTGGTATCGTCTTTCCCTAACAGGTATTGAACCGGATCAAGATAGTGCTGACCCATATCTCCCAATCCTCCGGCATCGTAATCCCAGTAACCGCGGAAGGTCTGATGCACACGATGAGCATTGTACGGCTTATAAGGTGCGGGACCCAACCACATATCGTAATCGAGTTCCGACGGAACAGGCTGAGGCTCCAGATGGGTTTTACCAACCCAGTAGAATTTCCAGTCGAAACCGGTATGTTTGCTGACGGTAACCTTCAACGGCCATCCAAGCATACCGCTATCGACCAGCTTCTTCAACGGCTTTACCGGAGTACCCAAACCGTAAAACGGATCTTTGAAACGAAACCACGTGTTCAGCCGGAAAATATTCCCATACCGTTTCACGGCTTCCACCACACGTTTTCCTTCACCAATGGTACGGGTCATGGGTTTCTCGCAAAAGATGTCCTTACCTGCCTTGGCTGCTTCAACCGCCATAATGCCATGCCAATGGGGTGGAGTCGCAATATGGACGACGTCTACGTTCTTATCTAGAATCAGATCGCGAAAATCGTGATAAAGATTGATTTTGTCTTTTACCAATGCAGCGGCTTCATTCAAATGGTTAGTGTCGACATCGCACATAGCCACTACTCGTGTGCCGTCGTAGGGAATGTGACCTCGCCCCATCCCGCCAACACCGATAATTCCTTTTGTCAACTCGTCGCTGGGAGCTACCATACCTCTCCCCAGCACATTACGAGGTACAATGGTCAAAAGCGTAACGCCTCCGACCGTCTTCAAAAATTGTCTCCTGGTTGTCATTGTTTCTGTTATATCTATATAGATGAATTAAAAAAAATTGTTTTAATCTGCTTTTACCAAAGAGAGGTCACCACATATTTATCCTTCGCGATAACACAATTCGTAAAGGTCACCTCGCTACCTGAACGTATATTTGCCCTCATCGTCTGATAGGGATACAAGGGAACAGCATACATCAGATTCCCGTATCGGATTTGATAAGTAATATCACTGTGATTGGTAATTTCAATGGTTCCATGTTCCTTGTTAATTACTTTTACAGAGAGGGATTCTTTAATAAGCGATTTAAGAAACTCTTCTTTTCCTGAAAGAATATTATTGTAGCAAGCTACCGTTCGTCCCGAAAACAGCGCTTCTTTCACTGCTTCTTCCGTATATTCTTTGGCAAAGACAAGGGTCATTGGGCGCACGAACCTGCCCCGATAAAGATTAGCACTGGTATAGTGGATATCCGTATTGGCAAAAGGTGCGAGTCCGAATTCATTACACCAATCAATCACTTTCGGATATTCTTCCGAGGAATTGAACACCTCCACCCCATGAATTTTATTGGCGGCAATCAATTCCCTGTGAATAGGGTAAATGGTGCTAAGATCGTCCGGCCATCCCGGATGATTCCATAAAATGTAAGCTCCCTGGTTTATGGCTTCGTCGATAGCATCAAGTGGATCAGGAAGATCGAGCTTATTGGAGTTCTGAAGAAAAAGAGCATTTAGATGTCCCAACGGTTTCTGGCGTGTAATTTCAGCACCTTTAATCACAATCATTCCAATGGCACCGCCTCGCGCTTTGGCAATTTCATATGACTTGTTGAAATCGCCCATGACAATTTCCTTATTGGGACGATATTCTATGTGATCGGTAATGGCAATTACATCCAACCCTTCATTCCACGCTTCGTTCACTCGTTGGTCAGGCCATACTTTGCCATCGGAAAAAACCGTATGAACATGAAAGTCACATTTAAGCGTTTTGTATCCGTCAATATCGGGAATATTGATATGATAACGATAGTTTTGTTCATTGAGGTTAGGAAATTCATATACCTCCTCATTTCGAATTTGAGCATTACCGTTTCCGTACATGCTCAAAATACACAAAGCAGTAATAACTATTCTTCTGTGTGTTTTCATCATTTTAAATGTTTTGTTTTTATTAATAGAAATCATATTTTCATTAGTAGCAGTCACCATATCTATTTTTTCGATACTTGAACATCAACCCATACCGGCCGATGATCCGAAGCTGCCGATTCTTTTTCTACACAGGTCTGCAAGACACGAATGCGAAATGCGGGATTCTTTTTGCAAAAGATATAGTCGATGCAGCTACGGGGATTATCCGAAGGGAAAGTTGGCTGACAAGGGTCATTCAGCATTTCCCATGTCTTGAAAAGCTCTTCAATTTCGGAGGATTGCGGCGTTGCATTCAAATCGCCGGCCAAAAAAACAGGCTTTGTTGTATATTTCTCAATCTTTTCATTGATTACCCTCACCGACGACAACCGATCGGGTTGTCTGAGTGACCAATGGGTGCAACACATAACGTAACCGGGTAATTCAACGACCAACAAGCTTCTTTTTTCCTCACTCCCCGGAAGTTGTACAATCTCTGTTCGTAATGGTTTCGCCTTGCTCAATACACCTATTCCATATTTCCCACCCTGATAAGCAATGGATGGTCCGTAAGAAGCATACATGTCGAGCCTTTTTGCCAGTTCGTCAAGAACTACTTTACCTTGACTACGTTCCGTAGCACTGTCCAACTCCTGAAGAGCTACACAATCGGGATCGATTCGCCGGATCACATCGGCTATGCGGTCATAATCGACCACCTCATCCATGCCTCGTGCATTGCGTATGTTGTAAGAAAGAATCCTGATCTTCTTCGAATCCGTTTCTTTCTCTGCTTGTCGGAAAGAATAACAATGAACAAATACAAACAAAATCACTGCGCTTAAAAAATAAACGCCAAAATAATTGTTTTTCATTTTATTACAATAAATTTTCTCTATATTTTACTTTAAATAGAGTCTACCTCATCACTTACTTCAGGAGAATGCACCCATTCAATTGATTATTAATAAACTGATCTGACTCATTGAGAAAAGTTCTTGTTTTTGCATTCTTATGCTAAATAATTTGCTTTCAAATATACAACTTAAATTTTAAAAAAACTGAATCCAAGTTATAAATACAGCTTTGTTAAACACAATTTCGCAATAAAATCCAGAATATTTATATGTTAATCAAACAGATAAATATTAATGAACAACTTTAAAGAATCAGGTAAAGTTTCCCAGGCATACAAGTATTCAAGATACAAAGGCTAAACCACTCCCTTCTTTTTTTCTCAGAATTGTAAAGTGAAACTACTAACCATACCTTATCCACATAAGTAAATTCAATATAATTGGCTACCATTAGTTAATATCTTACTTAAGAAAAAAATTAAATGTTCCAGGAAATATGCCAATCTTTTTTTTCCTGTTTTAGTGTTTATACTTTGTTCGACAGAAAGAGAAAAACTCATCGCTATCCACCCTCGCTTTCATTTCTTTTCTTATATCAGAAAAATAAATAATGGAATCTTGTTTTTAATGAACTTACTCAGTTTCTTCTCACATAAAAAGAGACCCAAAGGATATACAACAAACAGCAAGCAATAACCCCTATACTGGCGACAGGAGAAATGACAGTGCTAACAAAACCAACGAGCGGTGGAACAAATGCTCCGCCGGAAACGGCCATGATGAGCAATCCCGATATTTCATTGGCACGAGTGGGTATTTTTTCCAAAGCCAACGAGAAAATAACCGGAAACATACTCCCTGCTCCTAAGCCAATGATAAAAATGCAAACAAATCCAATACTATAAGTGGGAGCAAGAAGCACGCCGGCAACACCCAGAAGCGAAATCACCGCGATGAGCAAGAGAAATGACCGTGGTTTGATCCAATTAAGGATAATCGCTCCTCCCAGGCGAGCAAGCATTTCACCGGCAAAAAACACACTGATTCCAATTGCTGCCTTTTCTAAAACCAAATCGAATTTGGCGATCAAAATATTGGCAATATTGGTATTCATCGACACCTCGGCTCCTACAATAAGGAAAATGGAAAGCGTCATAAGCGCCACAAAACGATTTTTCAGTAAGCTGAAACAAGAACGAAAAGTCGCCGGTTTCCTATCAGGTTTCGACTCTTCAATAGGAGTAGCCGCAAGCCAAACGGTAGCTAAAACAGAAGTAATACTGTACACTGCTAAAACCAGTCTCCAGTCGCCAAACCTTACCGCCATAAAAGTAGCAATTAACGGACCTGCAAAGGAAATTATCGATTTAATAAATTGACTGGTACTTAAATAACTTGCCAGTTTTTCGGGGGGAGAAACATCCTGAAGAAGTGGGTTAGCAGAAACCTGGATAATCGTATTTCCTATACCAAGAAGTGTAAAAGAAGCAAACATCATTCCAAAGGAATAGTGCAAAAACGGTAATCCTAATCCGAGAGCCTGAATGATCATCCCTGCATTCAACATATTCCGTTTACCCACTTTATCCTGTAAAATACCCACAGGAACAGAAAGCACAAAAAACCACAATAATACCATCATCGGAAGAAACTGAGCCACAAAATTGGAGACCTCAAAATCATGCTTAATGTATTCCGTAGCAACACCTATAATATCCACAAAACCCATTACTACAAAAGACAAAAAGACCGGTAGCAGTTTTCTCCATTGAATTTTTTTTGTCGAAACACTATTTTCTTTCATTTTTTTGTGTTTTTTAAAAGCTATTGTATTGTATTTAAAAACAAAGGGATCGATAAATAAACCATGTTACGTGGAATTGACCTCCCCCTGTTAAATTATTCCATTACGCATGAAGCTCATGATAAAGGGCAAGCAAAAAATCACGATTATCCGCTGTAAGATAATGCATCTCTCCCCCCATGCGATGAAAGGTTTTGCAGTAACGCAGGTAATATGCCGGATTATCCATGGGTGGTTCGCCATTTTTATCCCAATCCCAGTCCGATTCGGCCAAATCGACAACCAAAATATAATGATGATCGATGTGACTGTTGTGTTGAATAGCCAGATTCTGCGCCATGGACAGCGATTTTTCAAAAATCATCGGGGACATCACTGCCGATCCGATCGACAGGTAAACACCGTTTTCAAGGTTGCTCACACTTTGAGCATAATAAAGAAAATCATTTTCAGCCGTACGACCAACAGCAGCCCCGTAATTCATCGGATGAGTGTAAATAATGTCGTGACCGAACATCGGGTGTCCCGTGAAAGGAACTCTTAACGCATAAGCATTCCCTTGAACCGAATATTTCTTGTAAGGATGAGGAATGTTCATAAAGCCGACCGACAGATGAAAACGTTTTATCACCCCCGCCAGATCGATGGCTGCCGCAGCCCTTTGAGGATCGGTTTCCCTATTTTCTTGGGCAAAATCATATAAAAATGAAGGCTCCGGAATTCCCAAACCTTCCTCTTCAACCATTTTCCCTACCGATTCGCCATAACCCAATCCTTCAAAAGCACCGACTATCAACGCCAGATTAATGTAAAAGCCGGTTTCTTGCCAGATCCCAAACTGCCCTTGTTTCACATTTTCACGCACATCCTCACTCGATTCTCCCTGAAAGGCAAATTCCCAGTCGTGAATGATGCCGGCACCGTTGGTTGCCAGATGCGTCACCCATCCTTCCTCCATCAGCGCAATAAGCGTTGGTGCCATGCCGTTTTTTATCGTATGTGCTCCAAAGGCGAGCATCACCGAACGGTTCAATTCGCGTGCTTTCTTTATGCGTTCAGCTGTTCTCTCGATAAGCTGCATCCCTTTTTCCGTCAGATTTTTGGGAGATTGGCCTACCGGAATATGATCCCTTTCGATATAAACCTTGTTCTTCCTTTCCGCCAACGGTTTTATTTTCAGTCGGCTCCTGTCAAATTTCGAATAAGGCATGATTCGCTTTAATTTTTCAGGTTCAATAATTGAAGTAATTCCGGCAACTGCGAAAAATCGGGAATAATTACGTCTGCACCGGCTTTGATAAGTCGGGTACGTTTGCTTTCGTTCAGACCATAACGTTTCATTTCGTCACTGGCAACACCAATGGTTCTTCCACCACGCTTGCGGGTCTCACGTATTTCAACCGGTCCGTCACCAAAAGTGACCAACTGTCCCGTATTCGATTCACCGATTACATTTAAAATACGATCAATCACCATTTTTTTTGCATCTTTGGTTATATCGCCAACAGATCCATAAATACCGCCTTTGAACAGATGATCATAGCCGAGGATACGGGCTTCGTTTTTCACATCCTCCTCATCGGTACCACTGGTAAGGTAAAGAGTAATCCCTGCTTGGTATAGTTTTTCCAGCAATGGAATGGCATTTTTTATCGTGAAATCTTCCACGGACAATTCACCCCTCTTCAGTTTGGTCTCTCTTTTCTTAACCATGGACAGCAATTCTTGGTTATAAATCTCCTTGTAGCCGAATTCATCGAAAATCTGTTCTTCAGGTACTAAACCAAATTCCTTAACAAGGTCAACCAAACCCTTCATCTGCACCAACGTTTGAATGCCGGTAGTTTTATCCACAAAATCGATTACCCTGTTGCGTATTTTATGATACAAAGCCTCGTCGACATCGTAAAAATGATCCCCCAAAATGGCTTTTATCATCATCGGTACCATAATCCGTTCCCACCCTTCGCGCAGGGTGGAAATAGTACCGTCATGGTCGAAAATCACATGTTTGACGTGGAGAGGTTGCGACCATTCATTTACAATTTCGATTTCGGAGTCATGCCAGTATTTTGCGTAACGGATATCTTCAGCCAATTCAGGATGGTAAATAAAATCCGGATCGCTGCCTATCTGCAGAATTTCTTCCGGAGTTGCCGTACCGGTTTGAAACAATTTTTGAACCGTCACACCCGCAACGTAAGAACCTATTTCGGCTGCTAGCCGAATGTCATAACCCGCTGCAAGCGTTGCCGCAGCCCCTGCCAGATAACTGTCACCGGCACCCACCGTATCGACCTCCGCCATGATCATGAGCGCATAAATATCGGTTATGCCGTTTTCGTTCACCACTATCGAACCCCGTTCGCCACGGGTAATAAAGAGGGGTTTCCCATACTTTTTGTACAATTTGAGCGCAGCTTCTTTCACTTCGGAATAACTTACCCTATCGCCGGAATCTTTTTCCAATCCGATGAAATGGACTGCTTCCCTCTCATTTATTTTCCGGTATGTACCGTCGTATGCATCGCTGTAATGCCGACTGTCGGCAATGAAAATCTTTTCGGGAAAACGCTGAATCACCTCCACCAACTGTTCCCTGAAATATGCAGTATGGATGCCCGACAACACCTGCTGATTGATAATCACTGCATCAACCCCGGAAATTGCACTCTCTAATAATCCGATCAACCGGTCGGAAGTTTCTTTTGAAAGTTCGTTAAAGTTGCCAAAGTCGAGCCGGTTTTGTTCGACATCGGCAATATAGGGCTTGGCATAGACGTGTGTGGACCAGTTTTGCTCTTGAATAACGATGTTTTCGGCATTTATCCCATTCGCCTGCATCAATTTCACCATTTCGTTGCCAAACGGATCGGAACCGATTACCCCGAAAGCGCGAACATCCTGCACCCCCATGGCCGTGAGGTTGTTGGCAACATTACCTGCCCCTCCCAGCGAATAGCGTTGACGTTTCACAGGTCGGGTCATCTGCCCCGTTTCAATGGAAACTTCACTTTTCGATTCATCGATAAACCAGTAGGCATCCAAACAAAAATCACCAACTACGGCAATACTGACCGATCGTATGTCTTCTAAAATTCTCTCTAATTGTTCTTTCTTCATTTCATCCCCTGAATTATATGTTCTCTATCTTACTGATCCCGCACTGTCGCAGCAAAGGAAGGAGGCGCATCTTCAGGCCTTGCACCCCAATTTTTATTCGGTTGCGGACCCATTTGAAAAACAAGCATGCTTCCCCTTTTTATATTTTCATGTGTGAACCACGGTTTATTCCAAGGATTGCCATCCAAACCGGCCGACCGGATATATTTATTTTCTTTTGAATTGTTTACCGCCTCTATCCGAAATTGATCCGCCGGATAATATTTCTTATCCAGATGAAGGGTTACCTTGCTGAAGAGGGGGCTTCCCACAACATAAACATTCTGCCCCGGGCAAACAGGGTAAAATCCCATGGCGCTGAACACATACCAGGCCGACATCTGTCCCATATCCTCGTTGCCGCACAACCCGTTGGGACCGGCATGGTACAATTCCTCCATCACTTTCCTTGCCAGCACTTGGGTTTTCCACGGCTCTCCCGCATAATTATACAGATAGATGATATGGTGGCTCGGTTCGTTTCCATGGGCATATTGCCCGATTAAACCGGTAATATCGGAAGTGGATTCTTCCACATCGGAGCTTATGGTAAAAAGCGAATCCAACTTATTTAAAAATTTTTCCCTTCCTCCCAACAGGGTAATCAGTCCCTGCACATCGTGAGGAACAAACCACGTATATTGCCATGCATTTGCTTCCGTGTAATGCCGTTCGTTTCCGTGTCCGACAAATTTCGGATTAAAAGGATCCAGCCATTTCCCTTTGCTGTCCTTGGGACGAGCGAAACCGGTAATCGTGTCGATTATATTTTTATAATTGGCTGCCCTTTTCATGAACATCTCGTAATCCTCCGTTTTACCCAGTGCTTTAGCAAGTTGTGCCACACACCAATCATTGTAGGCATACTCCAATGTCCTTGAAACCGACTCTCTCAGTTTATCGTAAGGAATGTAACCATATTCCAGGTAATCATACAAACCCACCCTTCCTCTGGAAGGATGATCGGAAGAAGGCATTTCCGTTGCATTCTTTTTTACGGCTTCATAGGCCTTTTCCACATCGAAATCGTCGATCCCTTTTTGAAAGGCATCGAGAATAACGACCACAGGATGATCCCCGATCATATCGTTGGTATAGCTGTTGCCAAACTGTTGAGGGGTAGGCAACCACCCTCCTTGTTCATACTGTGCCAGCATGGTGCGAACGGAATTCAAAACCCTTTGCGGTTCTACTAAGCTAAGCAGCGGCATTTGGGCACGGTGGGTATCCCAAAGTGAAAAATCGCTCAGATAAGTAAAACCTTCCGCCCTATGTATCTGATTGTCCAGTCCCACATATTTCCCGTCAACATCGCTGAAGACGGCAGGAAACAAAAGGGAATGATAAAGAGCAGTGTAAAAAGTCACTTTCTTCTCACAGTTGTATTCTTCGTCATTTGCTTCCGGGAGTTCTATTTCGATTTTGCCCAACGCTTCATTCCATTTCTTTTCGGCACTTTCCTTTATCTTTTTGAAATCCCAATCGGGTATTTCCGTTTCCAAATTCAACCGTGCTTGCTCGATGCCGGTATAAGAAATACCCACTTTCACTTCAACAGTCTCATCTTCGGAAGTGGTATAATCCACATATGCACCGATCCGACGGCCGGAATCCTCCTTCGAACCCGCTTTAATCTCTCCTTCATTCCATGTACCGAAAGATTCGAACGGTTTGCTGAATCGGGCACAAAAATAAACGTCTTTGTTTTTGACAAAGCCGGTTGAGGAACGATGTCCTTCTATTTCCGTGTTATTTACAATCCTCACCTCTCCTCCGGTACAATTATCGCGAATGCCGTGACCCACATCAAGAAGAATATGCGAAACAGAGGATCGGGGAAAAGTATATCGATGAAAACCCGCTCTCTCTGTAACGGTCAGCTCCGCATTAATACCATAATCTTTCAAATGGACCGAATAGTAACCGGGCGACGCTTTCTCTTCTTGATGGGAAAACCTCGAACGGTACCCTTCGTCCGGATTTTCTTTACTCCCCGGAACAACTTTTAGTTCCCCGATAGTGGGCATCAGGAGGATATCACCCCAGTCGCCGGCACCCATCCCGCTCCGATGCAAATGACTGAATCCCACAAGCGAACTGTCGCTGTAATGGTAACCCGAACACCAATCCCATCCTTCCACACCGGTATCGGGACTCAACTGCACCATCCCTCCCGGAAGAGCAGCACCGGGAAAAGTATGTCCGTGATCGGCGGTTCCTACAAAAGGATTCACATAATCCACATAATGAACAGCATCTTTTGTCTTTTTCTCGCAACCTGCTCCCATGATCCCTAAAAAAGCGAGTACAGCAACTATTTTAATTTTTATGTTCATCTTTTTTGTATCTAAATTGTTTAATTTACTGAAAATAAAGCTTGTCAAGATTCTTCCAGAAGATTTACCTCTGTGATTCGACCCGTACCCCGGTTTACACGGAGCGTTTTTATCTCACAAGAACGAAAACTGCCTTTCCACCTTCTACCCGCAAATCGCAAATCAATCGCAGCCGTAGTGGGTATGCCGGAAGTTTCCACACAGCGGATGATCACATCATCGTTATCTTCTGCCTCTTTAATGGCCGAAACGATAATGTTCGGCTTATCAACGGAAAGAAACGAGGCCGATTTCGGCAACACTCCTCCATGAATGCCTTGATAAATACAGAACGGCGGAGCCACGAATTCTTCCGCAACCTGTGTCACCCCGTTCTCCTGCCACGAGTTCTGATGAGGAAGAAGCAACATCCGGAAAGTATGTATTCCCTGATCCATCCATCGGTACTCCTTATCAGGACTTAACTGTTTGGGATGATGATGAGCAAAAACTGCCGAGCGGGCAACGGAAAGACGCATATCGTTCCCTATCACATTATAACCGTATTTGGCATCGTTGATCACCGTCAAACCATATACATTGCCGTTTTGCCTGCCCGTGAGATCAATCCACCGTTGACCGGGATTTTCATCACCATCGGTCTCACGTACAATAAATCCATAGGGCGCCTCGTAAGTAGCCGTCGGCGAGTCGATATTTACCGGGAAAGAAAATTTGAGCATCTTGAGACGTTCGTGCCAATCAAGGGTTACGGCTGCCTCTATGTTACGCGAACCACGGGTTAATGACCAGTCGATGGTCAAAGTGGAATTTCCATAAGTGGTGGCCACCCGGAGAGTGGCTTTCAGCGGACCACTTTGTAATATGGTTATTTTTGCATTCCCAAAAACACCGATTTCGTCCAAAAAAGCCCTTACGTCATGACTCCAGGTATCGCTCGGATCGTCAATGACCACTGCTCTGCAACCGACTCCATTCCCCGAAAAAACCTCATTGCCCGTTCGTTTATCTAAAATGCCAATCTCACCGTTTTCGGAAAAACGAATGCTGTAAAACTCATTTTCAAGCCTGTTGTCCTTTACCGTCACACCATTTTTAACAGCGGGAGCATCGCCCTCAAAAAGCCTTATCTGACGATATCCGAAGGGTGGTAACGAAACTTCGGCAATCAATTTCTTGCGGCTCCCGGTTTCGGTCGATGCAGCAGTCCACTGGTGCAGAAGTGGATTCCCTTGTTCGTCTTCCACTCTCGACGATTGTCGGCTGTCGCTCCAGTTGAAATCGTATTCAACCGTTTGCTTTGTTTCCCGGGCATGCGGATTAAATACCACCAAATACTCGGAAGCGGCATCTTCCGCAGGAATCCGACTTTCCAGTCGTTGAAGGGTTTTGTAAGCAATCTGATGGGCGGTATCCAGGGCAAACCCATAGCTTTCACGGGCCGTAACCGAATGTTCGGGAAGGGAAGTTCCGGCAAGACTGTCGTGAAACTGCAAAAAAAGCACACGGTGCCATGCGGAAGTAAATTCGTCTTTAGGATAGGTGGCCCCCCATGCCCAGGAACCTATCGCTGCCAGCTTTTCGGCCGCTATCAAAGCCGCTTCCGAATGTCGATTCCCTTTCTTTATCGCTACCTCGGCGGTGTAACACCCCGGAGCATGATGTTGCAGGTCTTCTTTTACAACGGGTAAATCCGGGTTCTCTTTTTCTATTTCATCAAAATAGCCATCCATGGTGCTGAAAAATACCGCCGGTGCGCCCTTTTCTTCTTTCAGCTCCTCAATGGACCGGATGTTCGCTTTGGTCGGCCCTCCTCCGTGATCCCCGGCACCGTAAAAGGCCATCAGACTCTTCATCGGCTGGTTGCGGAAACGCTCTAAAATCTCCGCTACCCTTTTGTTAACCGGTTGCGTTTCATTATAACTGATAGGAATACGATAAGTCAACACTCGTGAACCGTCGGTACTTTCCCACCAGAACAACTCGGCAGGAAGCGTTTTCTCATGAGGGGCGGGCCGCATGAAAACATAATATTTCATCCCTTGCAAATTCAAAATTTGAGGCAGGGTACCGGCATGTCCGAACGAATCGGGATTGAAAGCCACTCTTGCTTTCAGTCCAAATAAACGCTGAAAAGTTCTCTGACCATACAATCCCTGCCTTGCCATCGATTCGCCGCAAGGAATGTTGACATCGGGCTCAACCCACCAGCCGCCGACAATATTCCAACGCCCTTCATCTACCCTCTTGCCGATCTCTTTGATCATCACAGGATCATTTTCTGCCACCCACTCATAAAACTGGGCCGAACTGGCAACAAAGGCAAAATCGCTCGTTTCATTCATCCGATCGAGGGCGGAACGAAAAGTGCTGTGGACTACCGCCATTCCTTCATGCCACGGCCAAAGCCAGACAGGATCGATATGCGCATGCCCGATCATGTGAAAACGGTATCCGGATGCATCGGAAGGCCAGGAAGAATTTTCGTTGCCCCCTATCGCAAACAACTTCTCCCTTGGAACAAAAACGATGCCTGCCATGCCCACGGCACTGCGGATAAGAAAATCCCGACGGCTAAGAAAAGATGAATTTTTTTTGGAATTGTGTTTTTTCATAATTCACTTTTTTATTTAAATCGGTTATTGCCAAAAAATGCAAACTCAACCATCCGACAAAGGGTATGATAGATAGGTAAATGCAACTCCTGTACACATGCCGTACGTTTTTCGGGGACATTGATCAAGATATCGCAAAACTCTTTCATTTTCCCTCCTGTTTCCCCTGTCATGCCGATAGTAATCATCCCTTTCGTCTTTGCCACCATTAAAGCATTAATCACGTTTCGGGCATTGCCGGAAGTGCTGAGGGCCAGCAAAACATCCCCCGCATCGCCGTAACCTGTTACCTGCTGGGCAAAAACCAAATCGCCACCCAAATCGTTGGAAATAGCCGTAACAAGCGAGGTATGTGCCGAAAGCGACAACGCGGGCAATCCCTGCTGAAGGTTGTCCGCCAACCATTTGCCTTGATCGCCAAAGCGTTCATGAAGATTTTCCCCGACCTTTCTTTCCAACGGACGTTTCTTCTCAAAACTTTTCATCAACTCCCCTACGATATGATCGGCATCGGCACTGCTGCCGCCGTTACCGCATACCAGCACTTTCCCTCCCTTTCTGTAACAGTCGATCATGCTTTCTCCTGCCCTCCTTATAACAAATTCCAACGGCTTCAATCGATCATGTCTTTCCAACAGCTCTTGCAACACCACCTTATTCATTCCCATACTTTTAAAATTTGTTCTCATAAAGGGCTACACACAAAGCAGCATAATCTCCTATCGAATCGCCTAACAATGCCGGTTTTATCCGGCACACTTTCTGTGCGGAGGGAAGCGCTTCCGCTTTTAAAATGCGCTCCACATGTGGTCGAAAAAGCTCTTCGTTGCGGGTATAAATGCTGCCGATGACAATACATTCGGGATTAAGAATATCGATCAGTATCGCCAGCCCTCTGCCAAGGTATTCTCCCGAAATCCGGATAATTTCGTTTGCTACCGGATCACCTTCCCGAGCAGCAAACGCCACTTTCTTTGCATCCAGGTGGTTTGCCATTTCCATGGAGGGACAAAATCCAACGGTTTCTCCCTTCTTCAGTTTTGCGGAAACCACGGATCGTGCCAGCTGTGCGATGCCTCCCCCACTGCAAAATCCTTCGAACGAACCGGCTTTGCCATAACCGATGGGACCATCGTCTGCCAGCCGGATATGCCCCACCTCTCCTGCCAGATCGTTGGTACCTGTGTACAAACGACCGTCCAATATCAATCCGCCTCCCATCCCCGTTCCGAAAGTCAGGAAAATCATGTTTCGTGTCCCTTTTCCAGAACCCATCAGCCATTCGGCCAGTGCAGAGGCGTTGGCATCGTTTTGGAGAGCTACGGGAACACCGTATCTTTTACGGAAAATATCGACAATGGGAACATTATCCCAACCCGGCAGGTTGGGCGGCGAATAAATCATGCCCCTGCGCGAATCCAGCGGCCCTCCGCAACTGATCCCGATGCCTGCCAACCGCTGCCGGGGAAATTCCAGAAAAAGTCCGTCGATATGCAGGAAAAACTCCTCCAAGATCTCGGCGTAACCCCGCTCTTTCGTCCGGGTTTCGAATTGAACCCGACGGTGAATCTCGAAATCCTTGTCACCCACCACAACGGCACATTTAGTCCCTCCAATGTCGAGACCTAGATAATAATAGTCATATATTGTCATAAATATATCGTTACAGATTTTCCACTTAAAACCCAATATATACAAAAGAGAGCATAGTAAAACCTCATTTTATTTTAATAAAAGACAATGGCATCCCAATACTCTCTAATTGCTTCCTATCTTTAATAATCATCACTCGTTTCCCCCCACGATTCACGATCATTGCATAGGGCTGCAAATGTTTTCATGTGTAAATTGACTTATCTTCCATTCAGTAATTCCCTCAACACAACATATCATCCTTTTAACCGAAATCATTCATTCTTTATATAAAAATACACATAACACTACATATTTTACTTTCTCAACAACTTTTCCCCTTCCACTATTTTTTAATTGTTTTTCAATATTTAAACACTTTTCCTCCGGCAACCACTTGCTTCTTTTCCTTGTCGAAGATGGCACGATGTCCGGTATGCAGGGCAGCCGTAACCATAATGGTGGCTATGGAGTGACTGTATCCCGCCTCTATGGGTGCATTGGTTTTTGTGTTGTTGTTTCTTACACATTCCATCCAATTAAGCAT
>JAAZMQ010000046.1 GCA_012798745.1 Bacteroidales bacterium | reverse complement strand
CCCTTTCGGCCGATATTCATTTTAATCCGAAAGCAGCAGAAACGGCGGCAAAAATTGTGGAAAAGGTGCGCATCAATCCCGGTAATTTTGCCGATAGACAACAGACTTTTTCAAAAAAAGACTATACTGACGAAGCGTATGCGCAAGGGATAGCGCATATTCGTGCTAAATTTGTTCCTTTTCTAACCATTTGTAAGGAATACGGAACAGCCATCCGAATCGGTGTAAACCACGGTTCGTTGTCCGACCGCATCATGAGCCGCTACGGCGATACGCCCGAGGGCATGGTAGAATCTTGCATGGAGTACCTTCGCATTGCTGTGGAAGAAGGATTTTCGGACGTTGTGATTTCACTTAAAGCATCCAATACATTATTGATGACAAAGGCTGTACGGTTGCTGGTAGACAGGATGAACAAAGAAGATATGCATTTTCCTTTGCATTTGGGAGTAACCGAAGCGGGTGTTGGCGAAGAGGGGCGTATAAAATCGGCAGTAGGCATCGGTGCCTTGTTGTCCGATGGGATAGGGGATACCGTTCGTGTTTCGCTGAGCGAAGATCCCGAATATGAAATACCGGTAGCCCGTAAGTTGGTCAATTACATTGCGCAACGAGCCGGCCACAAACCCATCGATGCCGAACCTTATGCGGGTTTTTCGCCATTTTCGACCGAACGCAGAAGAAGTGATGCTGTGGGAAACATCGGTGGCGATTTTGTGCCTCCGGTTATTTCCGATCGGAGCAAAACCGGAGACATGCGCATTCATTCACAATTTGTACCCGATTATTTGTATGTAGGCGAACGGCTTCCGCTCGATTTTCCGAGAGGGATGAAAGCCATTATCGATAATCGCGAGGGGTGGAAAAACGAGGATGATCGGTTCCCTTTGTTTACGTGTGATGACATACTTGAAATGGGGAAGTGCGATGCACGTGTGAAGTTTTTGAAACTCTCGTATCCCGAATTGACACGCGAAACGTTCCGGGTGCTTAACAACGCGAAAGATGTTGTGATTGTGCTTGAAACTTCACACGGGAACGGAGTGGGGGAGCAGCGGGCATTTTTTCATCAACTCTTGCGCGAAGATTGCAAGATACCGGTGATTATCCGTCGAGAATATACCGAAGACGATGCGGAAGATCTTCAGATAAAGGCCGGTGCAGATTTGGGCACACTGCTGCTGGATGGTTTTGGCGACGGAATCATGCTGAGCAATGTCGGAAAAATTGACGCGAAAGATGCCGATGCCTATGCTTTTGGTATTTTGCAGGCAGCGCGCGTGAGAATGAGCAAAGCGGAATTTATTTCATGTCCGGGCTGTGGACGCACCTTGTTCGATTTACAGGAAACGGTGGCGTTGGTAAAGAATGCGTTGTCGCACCTGAAAAATCTGAAAATTGCCGTAATGGGGTGCATTGTCAATGGCCCCGGCGAGATGGCCGATGCCGATTATGGTTATGTTGGTGCAGAGCGAGGGAAAATATCGCTGTACAAAAAGCGGCAACTCGTGGAAAAGAATATTCCGGCCGATCGGGCCGTTGAACGACTTATTCGGCTCATTAAAGAAAGCGGCGATTGGGTGGAGCCGGACGAAAAATAAAAAAGGCGGTGGAAAACCGCCTTTTGATTCAGTTTTTATCCCTTCTTTTTTACTTTGATGTTTACCGGTGTGGGATTCGACAGGTTGTCGTTTACCGGGCAACGGCTTTCAATGGTTTTCAGCCATTTTTCCAAAGTGGCTTCATCTGCATCGGTATCCGGGATAATTTCTGCATTGATTTGTTTTAGTCCCGCTCTTTCGTCAGTTTCTACTCCCGAGAATTTGTCGGTGTTCAATGTTCCCGATACATGAATTTCCACACCGTTTAATTGCATATTCATTTCTTTGGCAATTACATGACTCATTACATTTAAGCAACCGGCCAATGTTGCCAAAAGATATTCTATCGGATTAGGCCCTGCATTTGTGCCGCCCATTTCCACCGGTTCATCAATTACCATTTCAAAACCTCTTGCCTTTGCAACGGTTTTGGTAGGATTTTCACTGTGCGCTTTTACGCGAAATGTCACATCTGCCATAGTTTTTTGTTTTTTTTGGTTATACAAATGAAATTGTTTCTGTTGCTGAAAGGATGCTTTCCTTTTTAAAAAACATACAGGTTCTCTTTTTTGTTCATGTGGAACAACTTTTTTCTCAATTTCGTTTTCTGATCTGTGAGGTTTGAAATCGAAATGCAACACGCCGGTTGATTGTTTTGGTGTTTCGGTTTTTAGGGTTGCATCACATTTTTCCTGCTTTCTCGACATCAATTTCAATATTGGGGCATTTTTGCCTCCTTTTTTCGTACTAATTCGGGTGTCACAGCAATTTTTCCCACTCCCTTATAGGCCAATTTAACGTCACGCCAATTTTTTCCCCCACAGCCGCACATTTGTTTTAAGGTTGAAGAAAATTTTAGCTCTCGTCGAAACCGTTTTTTGTGTGTTGTGCCGATTTTTTCATGCCGTGCAAACATCTGTTTTGGGGTTGTGGGGGATTTTTTGTTTTCGTCCCTCTCCTGTTTTAAAAACGGGCAAAACTTTTCCTTCTTTCCCGATCCTCAAATTAAGGCTGTACCGATATTTTCCTCCTTTTCCGACCTTAATTTTAAGGTTCTGCCACGGTTTTCCCCTGTTTTCGACAACATAATTTAAGCAGTACGACGGAAGTTATTAAATTAT
>JAAZMQ010000045.1 GCA_012798745.1 Bacteroidales bacterium | reverse complement strand
CTTTCGGAAGAACTTACCGAGTTGGAGAACAACTATCGGTATATGATTCATTATTTTATAAAAGGAAACAAAGATCCACAACAACGTAGCATCTATAATCAGTTGTTGCGTCGAACCTATACGTTGGCTCAAGATGCTGCCGAAAATCTTTGTCTGCAAAGCAGTACTACATTGTTTTTCGAAAAAACACGGCTAACTCTTTTGCGGGGAATTGTTTCGATGGATGAGTATCGCGAAACTATCCGTAAGCAGATGGATACCTTTTCGTTTATCGATTTGCTGGAAGATAGCAATGAAAAAGAAGTGCGTCTTAAACTGAATACCCAGGCACATGAACGAACGGTAGAAGATTTGTTCTATTCTGTTTTTGCTTCTCCACGTGCCAATGACGACATGATTGCCTCTTACCACCGTTTCATGGAAGACGAAATTATCCCGGTAAACGATAAATGCATGGTTGTCTCTGCACTTACTCTCAATATATTGCAACGCTTTGATGTGAAGAAAATCGAATTTTTACTCGACGTTTGCAAGTGCAAGACACTTGAAATAGCCATTCGCGCCATCGTGGGGATAATCCCCATTTTCCAAATCTACGAATCGCGATGGGAACTCTATCCCGAATGTACCGATCGGTTGAAACTTTTATCGGACAACCCTGCTTTTACCCGTCGGATGATTTATGCCATTCTTCGATTTATTCAGGCACAGGATACCGAAAAAATAACCAAGAAACTGACCGAAGAAATTTTACCTCAGATGATGAAACTGACGCCGATCATCGGCAAAAAGATCAATCTCGACGAGTGGATGGGCGAAAGTAGCATTGAAGATAAAAACCCGGAATGGCAAAAGATTTTGGACGATACGGGATTGACCGACAAGCTGCAAGAATTTTCGAATATGCAGTTGGAGGGAGCCGATGTGTTTCATTTCACTTTCTCTTCCTTGAAATCGTATCCGTTCTTCTATGAAATGAGTAATTGGTTTTTGCCGTTTGATCCTCGGCATTCACAACTACAGCAGCTTTTTAGCGACAAAGAGGAAGGAAAATCGTTGTTCGAATCCATAACCGAATCGCCACACATCTGCAATTCCGACAAATATTCGTTCTGCTTCAGCATCATGATTATGCCCGAGCGATACCGAAAAATGATGATTTCGCAGCTTACTGCCGAAGGCGAAGAAATTAAAAAAATGCAAGAAGAGGAATTTTTGTTGAAACCTTATCAGAAAGAAGAAACCATTTGCCAACAGTATATTCAGGATTTGTATCGCTTTTTCAAAGTTTTTCCCCGACGAAACGATTTTATCGATATTTTTGCCTTGCCGCTCAATTATCACCGAATCGAACCTTTTTATCCCATCACGTTGGTGCCCGAAAATTTAGAGCGCATTGCTTTATATTATTTTGAAAAAAATCATTTTGAAGAAGCGCTTGATTCGTATACCCTTCTTTCGAAAATAGGCAAGCCGAATAGTGAAGTCTGGCAAAAGATGGGTTATTGCCGGCAAATGCTCGGTAATATTCAAGAAGCGCTGGATGCCTATTTGCATGCCGAACTCATTGAAGAAAACAATACGTGGGTGTTGCGCCGCATAGCCCAATGTTACCGCATGCTCAAAAAACCGGCTGACGCATTGCTCTATTACCGACGGTTGGAACAGTTGAAACCCGATGATCTGAATATTCAGCTCAATATTGGCCATTGTTATCTCGAATTGAAGGATTACGATACTGCCCTTAATTATTATTTTAAAGTGGAACTGTTGGACAGCAGCAATACCCGCGCATGGCGATCGATTGCCTGGTGTGCTTTTTT
>JAAZMQ010000044.1 GCA_012798745.1 Bacteroidales bacterium | reverse complement strand
TCTTTTGGACGTTTTCCGGGAGGATTCATGAAACGCGAAGGGAAACCTTCCGATTATGAAATTTTGGTTAGCCGTTTAGTTGACCGTGCACTCCGGCCTTTGTTCCCGGACGATTATCATGCCGAAGTGTATGTGAATATCATTCTTTTCTCTTCCGATGGCGAAGATATGCCCGATGCGTTGGCAGGGTTGGCTGCTTCGGCGGCGTTGGCTGTTTCAGATATTCCTTTTAACGGACCCATTTCGGAAGCGCGTGTGGCTCGCATCGATGGAGAATTTGTGATTAACCCCACTTTCAAACAGTTAGAGAATGCCGATATCGATATTATAGTAGGAGCTACCGTTGACAATATCTTGATGGTAGAGGGCGAGATGAGAGAGGTATCGGAAGCAGAGATGCTCGAGGCCATTAAATTTGCACACGAAGAAATCAAGAAGCAATGTCGGGTGCTTATGGAGCTGACCGAACTTTGCGGGAAGACCGAGAAACGCGAATATTGTCACGAGGAAAACGATGAGGAATTGCGTAAGTCCGTTTGGGATCAATGTTATCAGAAAGTATACGATATTGCACGGTCGCAAAATGCCAATAAACGCGAACGCACAGAGGCTTTTGAAGCTATTCTGGAGGAATTTCTGGAGTCCATTCCGGAAGAGGAACGCGAAGAGAAATCGCCTTTGGTGAAAAGGTATTACTTCGAAGTGGAAAAAGAGGCGATGCGCCGTTGTATATTGGACGAAGGCAAACGGTTGGATGGAAGAACTTTTACCGAGATACGCCCCATTTGGTGTGAGGTAGATTGCCTGCCCGGAGCGCATGGTTCCGCTATTTTTACGCGTGGCGAAACCCAGTCGATCACGACCGTTACGCTGGGAACAAAACTCGACGAGAAAATCATTGATGAAGTATTGATTCAAGGTGAAGATCGTTTTCTTTTGCACTATAATTTTCCGCCTTTTGCTACCGGGGAAGCCAGGCCGCAGCGTGGAACAGGGCGTCGTGAAATAGGTCATGGGAATCTTGCATTAAGGGCATTGAAACGGATGATCCCGAAAGATTATCCTTACGTTATCCGTGTTGTTTCGGATATTTTGGAATCCAACGGTTCTTCGTCTATGGCAACCGTTTGCGCCGGAACGTTGGCATTGATGGATGCCGGGGTACAGATTAAGAAACCGGTTTCCGGTATTGCTATGGGATTGATTTCGGAAAACAAGGGGCAGAATTATGTTGTTCTTTCCGATATTCTTGGCGATGAAGACCATCTTGGCGATATGGATTTTAAGGTGTGTGGAACGCGAGATGGAATTACAGCTACCCAGATGGATATCAAGATGGAGGGCTTATCATATGAAATTCTCGGAAAAGCATTGGCTCAGGCTAAAGCAGGAAGAGAATTTATTCTGAATAAAATGCTGGAGACGATTTCTGAGCCGCGTCCCGATCTCAAACCTAATGCACCACGTATCGAGGTTATCGAAATTCCCAAGGAATTTATCGGAGCTGTGATTGGTCCTGCCGGAAAAATTATTCAGGGTATTCAGGAGGAAACGGGTGTTTCCATTGCTATTGATGAGGTTGATAATAAAGGGCGTGTGGAAATTGCGGCGAACAATAAAGAGGCAATCGATGCTGCTCTGCGCAAAATCAGAAGCATTGTGGCTGTTCCGCAAGTAGGAGAGGTTTATGAAGCAACTGTCCGTTCTATAATGGTTTACGGTGCTTTCTGTGAATTCCTTCCGGGTAAAGACGGATTGTTGCACATTTCGGAAGTGAGCTGGGAGCATCTGGATAAGATGGAAGATTCGGGCCTCAAAGAAGGAGATAAGATTGAAGTAAAACTGGTGGATATCGATCCAAAGACCGGTAAGTTTAGGCTTTCACGCAAAGCTTTGTTGCCGCGTCCTCCAAAACGCGAACATCCCAAACAGAAAACTAAATAATAGTTGTGCATTTATCATTGCATTTAAATTTTTTTAGCGAATCCCGTACATAAGGATTCGTTTTTTTGTTTCTAAGAGGTGAAATCGTTTCATTTTATTATTTTTTGTACCTTTGCGCAAGTCGAATTGTAAAGTCAATTTCTCATATATTGACTTTTTTGTTTTTTATTAATGGATAAGATAGACAAACAACTTCTTTTAGGAGCTGAGGCTGTAGCACAAGCCGCTTTGGATGCAGGAATCTCGGGAGTGTATGCTTATCCGGGTACACCTTCTACCGAAATTACCGAGTACATTCAACAATCGCCCCAGGCGAAGAGGGCGGGGATACGATCGTCGTGGTCGACAAACGAAAAAACGGCTTACGAGGCTGCTTTGGGCATGTCGTATGCAGGGAAAAGAAGCATGGTTTGCATGAAGCATGTGGGACTGAATGTGGCAGCCGATGCTTTCATGAATTCGGCAATAACGGGCGTTCATGGTGGATTGGTAGTGGTGGTAGCCGATGACCCTTCGATGCACTCGTCGCAGAACGAGCAGGATAGCCGGGTGTATGGCAAATTTGCCATGATTCCGGTGATGGAACCTTCCAACCAACAGGAAGCCTACGATATGGTGCACTATGCGTTCAACCTTTCGGAAGAGATGCAGCTGCCGGTATTGTTTCGCATTCCTACCCGTTTATCGCATTCACGATCCGTAATTAAGCGGTCGCAAACAAGACCCCAAAATCCGCTCAATCCTATTGCCAATAAAAATGCGTGGGTGCTCTTGCCGGCAAATGCCCGAAAAAATTATCAACAACTGATTGACAAGCAGCCACAATTGGTTGCCTTATCTGAAGCGTCGGTTTTCAATATGGAACGGCCGGGAGAAGGCAATAAAGCGGTAATTGCTTTCGGCATTGCTTATAATTATGTAATGGAAGTACTTACGACGTATCGGTTGAATATTCCTGTTTTGAAAATATCGCAATATCCTTTGCCCGAAAAAAGGGTTCGACAATTTACGGAAAGATATGATTGTATCCTGATTGCTGAAGAAGGGTATCCCGTTTACGAAGAATTGCTGAAAGGATATTTTGGTAACAACAAATTCCGCGGGCGACTGGATGGTGCGCTTCCGCGCACAGGCGAGCTTTCGCCTAATGCATTGGCAAGGGCATTGGGTGTGGAAATCGCAACGCCGCGTGACATTCCCGAGATTGTGGCCGGACGGCCTCCCATGCTTTGTGACGGATGTGGACACCGCGATCTTTTCGAAGCCATCAATCGTGCACTGGAGATTTATCCGCTGCGACATGTTTTTGGCGATATCGGTTGTTATACCCTAGGAGCATTGCCACCTTACAATACCATCAGCACGTGTGTTGATATGGGTGCTGCCATTACGATGGCAAAAGGTGCTGCTGATGCGGGCATGCGTCCGGCTGTGGCTGTTATCGGTGATTCGACGTTCACTCACTCGGGAATTACGGGACTTCTGGATGCCGTAAATGATGGTTCTTCGGTGACGTTTATAATTTCCGATAACTCAACTACCGCCATGACCGGTGGGCAGGATTCTGCGGGTACAGGAAAATATATCGATATCTGTAAAGGAATTGGAGTGGATGAGGCTCATATTCGAATCGTTGTTCCGTTGAAAAAAAATCTTGATCAAAACGTCGCAGTATTGAGGGAAGAATTCGATTACGACGGTGTGTCAGTGGTCATATCGCAACGTGAATGTGTGCAGACAGGTATAAAACGTAAGAAGAAAAAAGCGCAACAAGATTAGATTATGAAAAAAAATATCATTCTATCGGGTGTTGGTGGACAAGGGATTCTGACGATGGCGGCTGTCATCGATCTGGCAGCCATGAACCTCGGGCTTTACGTGAAGCAGGCCGAAGTGCATGGCATGAGTCAGCGTGGTGGGGCTGTGGAATCGCATTTGCGGATATCCTCAGAAGAAATTTATTCGGATCTGATTCCTCAGGGAAAAGCGGATGTTATTCTTTCTTTGGAGCCCATGGAAGCCTTGCGCTATCTGCCTTTTCTCTCTCCCGAAGGTGTTATTATTACCGCTAAAGAACCTTACAAAAATATTCCGAACTATCCGGATGAAACGGAGTTGCTTCAAACCGTTGAAAAAACAGCTACTCATGTGTTGGTGGAGGCTGCCCGGTTGGCAAAGCAAGCAGGAAGTCCCAAAACATATAATATCGTGATGTTGGGTGCAGCAGCTCCCTATCTCGATATCGATCATCAGGAGTTGGAGCGGGCTATAACACAGTATTTTTCCGCCAAAGGTGAGTCGGTGGTCAATATGAATCTGAAGGCTTTCCGTTTGGGATTGCCCAATAATTAGAATATAATCAATCATTATATGATACTTTATCCTGAAATAGAATGTGCCGACAGGCAACAGTTGCACGAGTTGCAAAGTAAACGACTCGCGGAAACCGTTAAACGGGTGTACGAGAATGTGCCTTTTTATCGGAACAAGTTTAAAGAAAAGGGAATAGAACCCGGGGATATTAAAAGCGTGGACCAATTGAAAGATCTGCCTTTTACGACTAAAATTGATCTTCGCAACAATTATCCTTTCGGATTGTTTACTGTGCCACAGACCGAGGTGGTACGGATTCATGCCTCGAGTGGAACCACAGGAAAACCAACGGTGGTAGGATATACCCGGCACGATATCGAAATATGGGCAGAAGTGGTCGCCAGAGGATTAACTATGGCGGGTGTCAATAAAGACGATACCATTCAGATATCCTATGGTTATGGGGCTTTTACCGGTGGGCTCGGATTGCATTACGGTGCGGAAAAAGTAGGTGCTACGGTTATTCCTATCTCTACCGGGAATACCAAAAAGCAGATCCAGTTTATGACCGATTTCAATGCCACGGTACTTGCTTGTACCCCATCGTATGCGGCATATTTGGGTGAAAGTATTTTGCAGTCAGGTATGTCGCCCGAAGATACCAAATTGCGTGTTGGTATATTTGGGGCGGAGCCTTGGACCGACGAAATGCGCTTGCAGATTGAGAATTTGTTGAAAATTAAAGCTTACGATATTTATGGATTGAGTGAAATTATTGGTCCGGGGGTATCGATGGAATGCGAATGTCACTGTGGTAATCATGTGTGTGAAGATCATTTCATCCCTGAGGTTATTGATCCGGAAACATCGGAAGTATTGCCTTACGGCGAGTTGGGCGAACTGGTATTCACTACCATTACCAAAGAGGCCATGCCGCTGATTCGGTATCGAACCCGAGATCTGACACGTTTGTATCCCGAAAAATGCGCATGTGGTCGTACATTGGTGCGAATGGAAAAATGCTTGAGTCGATCGGACGACATGCTGATTATCCGGGGGGTGAATATATTTCCCTCACAAGTGGAAGCTGTGCTGATGGAAATGGTGGAGACATCGCCTCATTATCAACTTATCGTTAATCGTGAAAATAACCTCGATATATTGGAAATTCGTGTAGAAATAAACGAACATTTCTGGTCAGACAGTATTCGTGAATTGGAAAAGATACGTCGTCGCATCGACCGCAATATTACCAGTGTGTTGGGCATCAGCGCTGTAATTAAATTGGTTGAACCTCACAGCATTGAACGCTCAGAGGGGAAGGCGAAACGTGTTATCGACAATAGAACCTTTAAAAGTTAAAACTATGATTATTAAACAACTATCGGTATTTCTCGAAGATAAATCGGGAAGGCTTACCGAATTGACATGGATTTTGGCGGAGAATGATATTAATATTACTGCGTTGAGTCTTGCTGAAACCGCTGACTATGGTATTGTGCGTATGGTAGTCGGAAGACCCGATTTGGCTAAAGATGTGCTGGAGAGTGCAGGTTTTTCTGTAGGGCTTACCGACGTTGTGTGCCTGCGCATGCCGGATAAGCCGGGAGGATTATATGCCGCTTTGCGGATATTGGCAGATAACGACATCAATATCGATTACATGTACGCTTTTTCGAATAACGGAGTTGCTTTGGCAGTTATTCGTGCCGAAGATATTAATCACGTAATTGATGTGCTGCAGCAGAACAAAATGGAGCTGATCAGCCAGAGTGAGATTTATCAGATCTGACATCAATACTGATTGTCATGGATAAGCTAAAAGCCTATTTCAAACAGGATCGTTTTGCTGCACTGTGTGGCCTTGAATTAGTGGAATGCAGGCCGGGATATTCAAAAGTGCAGCTAAAAATTAATGAAAATCATCTTAATGCAGCCGGTGTTGTTCATGGAGGGGTGCTTTTTACGATGGCCGACTTTTGTTTCGGGTCGGCGGCAAATGCTTATGGGAGGATAGCGCTGAGCATCAATTCCTCCATTACTTTTGTGGCCAAGGGAACGTCGGGTGTTCTGACCGCTGAAGCCCGAGAGATCGGTAGGAGCAATAGACTGTTGACTTACGATGTCGATATCTGTGATGAAAAAGAGAAATTGCTGGCTCATTTTACCGGCATGGCTTATGCCACACACGAACAAAATCAATTTTTAACCTCATAAAAAAGAACAAATTATTATGCCACGTTTTGCAAGTAGTGTTTCGAGCCTTCGTTCGTCGGAGATACGCGATTTGATGAGCGTTGCTACGGCTCCTGATATCATTTCATTTTCGGGTGGAATGCCGGGTAACGATCTTTTCCCTCTCGATAGTCTCAACGAGATTTATCGTTCGCTCACAGAAAAGGAAAAACAGGTAGCGCTGCAATATGGTCCTACCAACGGATTACCTTCGATGTTGGAATCGCTAGCAATCTATCTCGAAAAGAAAGGATTACCGGTTAAGGAAAACCGATTGATGATGACCACCGGGTCGCTGCAAGCAATTCATATTCTTGCCAAGGCATTCATCGATCCCGGAGATACCGTTTTGGTTGAAAACCCTTCTTTCATTGGTGCCTTGTCGGCTTTCCGTTCCTATGAAGCCAATTTGGTGAGTGTTCCGCTTACGAATGAAGGTATTGATATCGAACAGCTGAAAATCAAATTAGAAACTACTCGTCCAAAGCCCAAATTTCTGTATTATTGCCCTAATTTTCACAATCCGGCAGGAATCATTTATTCCATGGAAGTGAAACAACAGATGATTGACCTTCTGAAAGATCGGGATATCGTTTTGATTGAGGACGATGTATACAGCGATCTTTATTTTTACGAAGAAGATATTCCGAAAATGAAACTTATTAAGGCAATGAATCCCGAAGGAATCGATGTGTGTTTTACGGGATCGTTTTCCAAAATTCTCGGACCCGGATTGCGGTTGGGATGGATGCTTGTGCCTCAGGATATTTATCAGAAATGTGAACTCATTAAACAATCGATTGATGCTTGCTCGCCAAGTATATCGCAGGTGATTGCCGACAAGTTTGTTCGTGAGGGATATATTTACGATTATACGGCGAGTGTTCGTCAGGAATATAAAAAGCGTGGCATGGCTATGATTGAAGCCCTGGAAAAAAAATTGCCGTCTTATGTTACCTTCGAAAAGCCGCGAGGAGGTTTTTATATCTGGCTGCATTTGCCGGAAGGAACAGATGCGACACTGATTTTGCAAAAAGCTCTTGAAAAGGGGGTAGTCTTTGTTACGGGGAAGACATTCGATCCCGATGGCATAAAGAATGATGCTATGCGCGTTTCATTTTGTAATACTGATGAAGCAGCTATTCAAAAAGGCATTCCCCTCCTTGCTGAAGCCATACGTGAGGTATGTGGTTAGCAAGGAATAGCAAAAAGGTCATCCCATTTTTAATTTTTTGAAAATGGGATGACCTTAAAAAACTAGAAAGAATGAAAAGAAATGAAAAACTTATGATATACCTTAAAACAAATTGGGAATAATAAGCGAGAAGATCAGTACCGCCATGCCGATAACCAGAAAAGTTATTGCTTTTTTCCCGGCACCAACCCATTCTTTGAGAATAACTCCCCATACGTTGCTGAAAACGACATTCAACGACATCAAGATGCTCCATGAGAAAGCCATCATCACGCTGCCGGGTTCGAAGAAACTTTGCCCCATTCCCAATCCGAAAAATTGCGAATACCAAAGCAGGCCCGCTAAAGCACAGAAAAGCAGATTATTGATAAAAACCGAACGGGACGAATGTTTGATTTCGCCTGTCGTTTTGTTTTTTCGGTTCATGTAGGTGCAATACACAAAATTCGTAACGAATCCACCTATTGTCACGAGCAAGGTAACAGGATTTTGAGCAAAAAGTTCTTTTGCTCCTCTGGCAATTGCAGCTTCTTTTATGGGAATACCCGCATTCAGTCCCAGACTGAAACAAGCACTCATAACACCGGATAGTAGCGCGATAAGCAATCCTTTTTTGAGTGCGAAATCCTTTATCGCTTTTCTTTTTTCTTCTTCCGACATATTTTTTGATCGAAGATTTCCCGCATATCCAACCAATGCTATACCCACCAACGTTACGGCCACTGCCAGCAACAAAATCAATCCTTCAGGTGATAATAAGTTCATACCCGACATGACAGCCGGAATAAGGGTTCCGAATGCGGCACAGGTTCCTAAAGCCACAGATTGCCCCATAGCTATACCCAAATAGCGCATGCTTAAGCCAAAAGTAAGCCCGCCAATGCCCCATAATACGCCGAAACCGATGGCTTGCAAAGCTGCGGAGGAGTGCGTGGAGTATATCTCGATGAGATCGGAAAACGAACTCGAGATAAATGCGCCCAGTAAAGGAAAGACCAGCCATGCAAAAATTCCCTGCATGAGCCAGAAATTTTCCCACGACCATTCTTTTATTTTATTGATAGGGACGTATGAGCTTGATTGGCCCATACTCCCTAAGGCTATAATTAAAAGCCCGATAACGTTATTCATTTTTTATTTTCTTTTTGAAGTTACTTCGTCTTCGTATTCTTCTATCGCTTGAATGTATTTATCGCTCACAGGAACACCTTGTTTGTAGCAATAGTGGTTGTAAATGGCATTCCATGGCATTGCTTTCAGTTCTTCGAGATATGCCATCCGTTGGAAATTTTTGTTTTCCAATTCGAATTGTCTTAATTTCTCGGTTGGTTCAAGAAGTGCCTGCAACATGGCTCTCTGAGTTGCACGGATACCTACGACATAGGCGCCGATGCGATTGATGGATGCGTCAAAATAATCCAGTCCGAGATGCACTCGATTCATATTTCCCGATCGCACAATTTCTTGTGATAGAGCCAATAACTCGTCGTTCAGGATTACCACGTGGTCGCTATCCCAACGTTCGGGACGGCTTACATGGAGATTGATTTCGGGAACAAAGAGCAGCATGGAGGATATTTTGTCCGATATCACTTCAGTTGGGTGGAAATGGCCGGCATCCAAGGTTAGCATCATGTTGTTTTTAACGGCATATCCCATATAGAATTCATGAGAACCAACTACATAACTTTCGCTGCCAATTCCAAACAATTTGCATTCTACAGTGTCTTTGAGGTAATCGGTACTGATTTTTTCGGAAAGCACCTCATCCAGCGATTCTTTCAGCAGCTGACGATGTGCATACCGTGAAACGGTTTTGTCCTTTTCACCATCGGGAATCCAAATGTTATGGATACATGGATCGCCTTGCCGGCGTCCTATTTCGGCAGCTATTCTGCGGCAGCGGCGAAGATGTTCTTTCCAAAAATTACGGATTTCGGGATCAAAGTCAGAAAGAGTATAACCGCTATCGGCTTTGGGATGAGAGAAAAAAGTGGAATTGAAATCCAATTTGATACCTACTTTTTTTGCCCAGTCGATCCACGATTGAAAATGTTTCAGTTCAATTTGGTCACGATCGACAAATTCACCCCGAAAGTCACCGTAAATTGCGTGCAAACTTAATCGATGTTTTCCGGGTACTAAGGAAAGTACTTTTTCGATATCCTGACGTAGTTCTTCTATGGTACGTGCTTTACCCGGGTAGTTTCCGGTGGCTTGGATTCCTCCTGTGAGCTCACCTTCGGGATTTTCGAAACCCGAAACATCGTCGGCTTGCCAACAATGAATAGAAATAGATAAATCGTTTAGTTTATCAATGGCTTTATCCACCTCAATTCCTAATGCCGCATATTGTTCTTTTGCATCGGCATACGCTTTTTTAATCTGTTCTTCTTTCATGATGATATTCATTATTAAAATAAGTTGGTAAGTATTTATTTATAGTTCTTTATATACTTTTAAGTAATCGTTGTAATGTTCATCCCATAGTGAGGTATTATAGGGTGTGAATGTATTGAGTTCAACCGAATTGCGTACAATTTCCCGCATTTGGCATTTATCTTGAACCAATCCTGCAGCCTTTGCCTGCAAAAGAATATTTCCCATGGCTGTTGCTTCGGAAGGACCTGCAATGACAGGCATGCCAATGGCATTTGCCGTAAAAGTATTCAACATGTTGTTTTGCGATCCTCCGCCGATAATATGTAATGTTTTGATGGGAAAGTCGGCCAATTTTTGCAGATTAGTCAGTACTTGTTTATATCGGAAAGCGAGACTTTCATAGATGCATCGGGCAATTTCTCCCATCGTGAGAGGGATTGGCTGTTTTGTTTCTTTGCAGTAAGTTTGAATGGCATTAATCATGGAAACCGGGGCGGCGAAGCATGGAGCATCGGGATTAATGAAAGAAGTAAAAGGTTTGGCCTTTTCAGCTTCTTTCACGATTTCATCATAAGTCACCGGTTTTTCTTTTTCCCATTCTATCTTGCACCGTTCGATGAGCCACATACCGCATATATTTTTCAGTAGCCGGATAGAACCATCGGCACCTCCTTCGTTGGTGAAATTCAGCGAGAATGTTTCTTCGTTGATGATGGGTTCCTTTGATTCAATACCCATTAATGACCATGTTCCGGAGCTGAGATAAGCAAAGTTTTCGTCTTTTGCCGGTGTTGCCAACACTGCCGAAGCTGTATCGTGACCGGCGACGGCAATCACCGGAATATCTCCTGCATCTGTCTGTCGTTTCACGGAATCGGACAGGGTACCTATTGGAGTTCCTGAAAACACAAGTGGCGCAAAATTATGTTCCGATAAACCGACAGCTTCCAACAAAGAAGTATCAAATATTTTAGTATAAGGATTCATCATTTGTGAAGTAGAGGCAATGGTATATTCGGTAACCATTTTCCCTGTCAACAAATAAGAGAGTGCGTCGGGCATGAAAAGAATCTTGTCAATGACGGGGTAAATGGAACTGTTTCTTTCTTTCAGAGTAGCCAATTGAAACAGCGAGTTGAAATTCATGATTTGGATGCCTGTTTTTTTGTATACTTCCTCCTTGGGTATTTTTTGAAAGAATTTTTCGGGAGCACCAAATGTGTGAGTATCTCTGTAGCTGTAGGGCATGCGTAAGGGTTCACCGTCATCCCCAAAGCATACAAAATCGACACCCCATGTGTCGATACCAAGGGAATGAATGTCGATTTTTTGTTGGTTGATTTCGTTGAGTGATTTCAGGATCTGCTGATACAGATAGAATAAATCCCAGTAAAGGTATTCATTCACATCAATAATGGGATTTAAAAAACGATTAATTTCTTTTATTTTTAAAACATCGTTTTTTATGGTTCCAAGAATAGCTCTTCCACTTGTTGCGCCCAGGTCGACAGCCAAGAAAGAAAAGGATTTATTTTTATTCATAAGAAATTAGATAAAAATGATTTATAACTTTTTGTACAAAAATAGAGATTTATTTGATGAATAGGACTAAGAAAAATGATTTAAATACTACACTATTTGACTTTTTTGATAGAATCAGGGTAAGTTTTTCGCCAAAAGGTCAAATAGTGTAGTATTTAAATCAAATATTGCAGTATATAAAAGGTAAAAAATAAGTACATTTGCCGACAAACATTCATATTTAAATTATTTACTTAGTTATGGCAGTTGTGGTAATTATGCCCAAACAGGGGCAATCGGTGGAAAGTTGCATTGTTACCGAAATAAAAAAGAAAAAAGGGGATACCGTAAAAAAAGGAGATATCCTGTTTACTTATGAGACGGATAAAGCTTCTTTTGAAGAGGAATCTCCCATAGACGGTGTTGTGCTGGAATGTTTTTACAAAGAAGGGGATGAGGTCCCGGTATTGGAAAACATGATGGTCATAGGGCAACCGGGTGAAGATTATTCGTCATTGCTAGCTGAAAGTCAGCATGAGGAAGGTGATCGCGAAAAGGAAAAATCTCCCTCGTCTTCAGAAGAGATAAAAAAGGTTGAGGTAGAAACTCAGTCACCTGAGTCGGAGAGCAGCGTTGCTGCGAAGTCTCAAACCGGTCAGGCATCGGTGTTTATTTCTCCTCGGGCTAAAAAATTAGCAGAAAAAGAAGCTGTCGATGTTTCCGGCCTTAAGGGTTCGGGACCGAAAGGGCGAATTATTGAAAAGGATGTGAAAGCCGTGTTAGAAACCCGACCAAAAATGACGCCTCTGGCAAAAAAGATTGCTGCGGAAGAAGGTTTGCAACCTCAAGAGGGGGGTACAGGATTGGCGGGCATGGTACGTGCAACGGATCTTGCTGCACCTGTGAATTCAGTGTATGGTATTGATTATGAGGATAGGAGAATATCCAATATACGAAAGATTATTGCTCGTTCCATGCATGCTTCGTTGCAGAATTCGGCTCAGCTGACGCACCATCTTGGTGCCGATGCTCGTAGGATTTTGGGACTTCGTAAACAGGTAAAGGCTGCGATGGAGGCCGGAACACTTACTACTAATGTTACCTTAAACGATATGGTATGTTTTGCCGTTATCAAGGCATTGAAGAAATTTCCAAATGTCAATACACATTTTCTGGGCGATACGATCCGCTATTTCAAAAAAGTGCATCTGGCTCTTGCAGTGGATACCGACAGGGGATTAATGGTGCCTGTTGTTCGTAATGCCGACGATTTATCTATTATTGGTTTAGCGAATCAGCTGAAAGAGGTAGCAGCAGCTTGTCGTAAAGGTGGAATCGATCCCGAATTGCTATCTGCTGAAGCCGCTACATTTACAGTGTCCAATTTGGGTAATTATGGAGTGGAAATGTTTACGCCGGTTATCAATCTGCCACAAACGGCTATTTTGGGGGTGAATACCATTGTTCCTCGTCCTAAAGACTTAGGTGACGGCGTGTACGCTTTCGTTCCCTATATCGGATTGAGTTTAACCTACGATCATCGAGCATTGGATGGCGGGGAGGCTACCCGCTTTCTGAAACAGATTGCGGAAGAGATAGAAAACCTCGAAGTGGATATTTTTTGAAGAAAACAGGAAAATCGTAAAAGTAATTAAATAAAATGATATGTTCGATTTAATGATTATAGGTGGAGGGCCTGCAGGATATGTGGCTGCCGAACGTGCAGGACATAAAGGGCTGAAGGTACTTTTGTTCGAAAAGAAAGCGATGGGAGGTGTTTGTTTGAATGAAGGTTGCATTCCCACAAAAACCATGCTTTACAGTGCCAAAACCTACGAAAATGCCCTGTATGGAGATAAATATGGTGTGTTTGCGGATAATGTTCGTTTCGATTACGGAAAAATTGTCAGTCGGAAAAACAAAGTGGTCCGCAAGTTGGTGTTAGGTGTGGAAGGTAAGATGAAAGCGAATAATGTTACGGTTGTTAAAGGTGAAGCCAAGATTCACGGTCGGAGTGCCGACGGTATCGAGGTTGTCTGCAACGGAGAAAGTTATTATGGTGCCAATCTGCTAATCTGCACAGGATCAGAAGCATCTGTTCCGCCTATTCCGGGATTGGCTGAAGCAGGCGATATTGTGGTTACCAACCGCGAAATTCTGGATTTAAAAGAACAACCTCAATCACTTGTCATCATTGGAGGCGGTGTAATCGGAACAGAATTCGCTTCTTTTTTTAACAGTTTAGGAACAAAAGTGACGGTGGTAGAAATGCTTCCCGAAATATTAGGAGGATTGGATGGCGAAATTTCTGCCATGCTTCGTAATATTTACGAAAAAAAGGGAATTGAATTTTATTTGAATGCGAAAGTCGTTCAGATAGACGGCAAAAAGGTCGTTTTCGAAAAAGAAGGCAAAACCCAAATTGTTAAAGGTGAAAAAATTTTGCTAAGTGTAGGTCGACGACCGGTTATCGAAGGTTTTGGATTGGAAAATCTGAACGTGGAGTTGGAAGGAAACGGCATCAAGGTAGACGAAAAAATGCGTACCAACATCCCCGGTGTTTTCGCTGCAGGTGATGTAACCGGATTTTCACTCCTTGCTCATACGGCGATTCGTGAAGGCGAAGTGGTGGTGAATAACTTGACAGGAGGCAATGATATAATGCGTTACCATGCTATTCCGGGAGTAGTTTACACCAACCCCGAAGTTGCCGGAGTAGGCGAAACGGAAGAGTCGGCCAAAACCAAAGGTATTGCCTATAATGTGGCCAAACTCCCTATGACTTATTCCGGTCGTTTTGTGGCCGAAAACGAACGAGGTAACGGCCTTTGCAAGATATTGACAGGCGAAAGGCACGGGGAAATTATCGGCGTTCACATGCTGGGAAATCCTTGTAGTGAAATGATTTACGGGGCTTGCACAGCTATCGAACAGGAAATGACAGTGAAAGAAATGCAAGAAGTTGTTTTTCCGCATCCGACAGTCAGTGAAATTATTAAAGAAACCCTTTTTACTTTTTAAAAAACGAATTAAAAAAATAAAAACTTAAAAACAAATATAACAATGCCAAAGAGTGAATTTATAGATCCGAATGTCGTACGACAACCGGGTATGTTGGAATTTCAACCGATTCCATTGAATCAGTATCAAAAAACTGTAAAAGACGAAAGAGAGAATTTTACCGACGAAGAATTTAAAGCCATTTATCACGATATGGTCCTGATTCGCGAATTTGAGACCATGTTGAATACCATTAAGACGAAGGGTGAGTATAAGGGAACACCGTATAATTATCCGGGTCCTGCTCATCTTTCTATCGGTCAGGAAGCGGCTTCCGTTGGAATGGCGTGGACGTTAACAATTGATGATTTTATCTTCGGTAATCATCGTTCACATGGTGAAGTATTGGCCAAGGGAATGTCGGCCATTTATAAATTGGACGATAAGCAGTTGATGGATATCATGGAATCTTTTTTCGATGGTATTGTACTTGATATGGTGAAAAAAGATTTTCAAGGAACAACCAAAGAGCTGGCTCGTCGTTTTCTTGTATATGGAACATTGGCGGAGATTTTCGGTCGTCAAACGGGATTCAATAAAGGACTTGGTGGTTCGATGCATGTCTTTTTTACACCATTCGGCATTTACCCAAACAATGCTATTGTAGGAGGTTCGGGAGATATTGCAGTGGGTGCGGCACTTTACAAAAAAGTGAATCGCAAATCCGGTATGGTGGTCGCTAATATCGGCGACGGAGCATTAGCATGCGGTCCGGTATGGGAAGGTATTACTTTTTCCGTGATGGATCAATTTAAAAAATTGTGGGAAGGTGACCGGAAAGGTGGATTGCCGTTGATCATTAATATTATGAACAACCAGTACGGCATGGGAGGTCAGACGTGGGGTGAAACTATGGGTTATGAGATTGCTGCCCGCATCGGAGCCGGCGTTAACCCCGAACAGATGCATGCCGAGCGCGTAGATGGGTTCAATCCGTTGGCGGTAATCGATGCTTACAAACGCAAACGCAAAATCATTGAAGAAAAGAAAGGGCCGGTATTGCTGGATGTGATAACTTATCGCTATTGTGGACATTCGCCTTCGGATGCTTCTTCGTATCGAACTAAAGAAGAGGTGGAAGCATGGGAAAAACAAGATTCAATTGTCTCTTTTAGAAATCAGTTGATTGAAGTAGGAGTAGCTACTCAGGCCGAAATTGATGCTATTCATGAAGATATAGAGGGATTGATTTACGAATTGTTTCTTAAAGCTATTGACGAAAAAATTTCACCACGCATACAAAATACCGAATTGATTGGGGAGATGATGTTCTCTAACGGCTCGGTGGATTCTTTCTCCGATGCCGAACCGGAGGTATTGACTCCGCTGGAGGAAAATTCGCGTGTGAAGAAAATCGCAAGAAAAGAACGTTTTGCTTTCGATGCCGACGGTAAGCCATTCAGCAAGATGAAGCAGTTTCAGTTGCGTGATGCTATTTTTGAAGCAATTATGGATCGTTTTTATAAAGATGCTTCGTTAATAGCTTATGGAGAAGACAACCGCGATTGGGGAGGTGCTTTTGCCGTTTATGCCGGCATGACTGAGTCTTTGCCTTATCATCGTTTCTTTAATGCGCCGATAGCCGAAGCAGCTATTGTGGGAACGGCTATCGGTTACGCTATGTGCGGAGGTCGTGTGATTCCTGAAATTATGTATTGCGACTTTTTGGGGAGATGTGGCGATGAGGTGTTTAATCAGCTTCCCAAATGGCAGGCCATGAGTGGAAATGTGCTTAAGATGCCTGTAGTGCTAAGGGTATCTATTGGTTCAAAATATGGTGCACAACATTCACAGGATTGGACATCGCTGGTTACCCATATTCCGGGATTGAAAGTGTGTTTTCCTGCTACCCCTTACGATGCCAAAGGATTAATGAACGCTGCTTTGCAGGGAACCGATCCGGTAGTCTTTTTCGAAAGTCAGCGTATTTACGACATAGGCGAACAGTTTCATGAGGGGGGCGTACCCAAAGGATATTATGAGATACCTATTGGTGAACCCGATATAAAGAAAGAAGGAAAAGACATCACTTTCCTTACCATTGGATATACACTATATCAAGCTTTGGAAGCAGCCAAGGAGCTGGAAGAAAAATACGGAATGAGCGCAGAAGTGATTGATGCCCGTTCGTTAGTGCCATTCAATTACGAAAAAGTAATTGAATCGGTAAAGAAAACCGGAAGAATTATTGTGGCAAGTGATGCAACTGCACGGGGTTCGTTTTTAAATGATATGGCAGCCAATATTAGTCAGCTTGCTTTCGATTATCTGGATGCTCCGGTTTGTGTATTGGGTTCGCGAAATTGGATTACTCCTCAACATGAGCTCGAGAAAGCTTTCTTCCCGCAACCCGGATGGTTCATCGACATAATTCACGAAAGAATTCAGCCACTACCCGGATATGTGCCGGTACGTAATTTTACGGATGGTGAAATGATACGCCTTGCCAAAAAGGGTATTTAAATTCGTTCATATGAATTATCCAAAGGTAAATGCTCATTTGCATACGCCCTATTCCTTCAGTGCTTTTCGAGATATAGATGATGCATTGGACAGAGCAGCAGCCGAGAATGTAAAAGTCGTTGGGATCAACGACTTTTATACGGCTGCCGGATACGATGAATGGGCTGCCGGTTGTGAAAAGCGAAAATTATACCCTCTTTTCAATATTGAATTTATTGGGTTGAGCGAAAAGGATCGGGAGGCAGGGATTCGGATAAACGATCCTGCAAATCCCGGTCGTATATACATCAGTGGCAAGGGACTTGCCTATCCTTTCCGTTTGCCCGATCCTTACGTTTCGTTGTTGGAGGAAGTAAGAAACGAAACCAACAGGCAAGTGAAAGCCATGTGTGAAAAGTTGAACACTATACTGGAGGGGGGAAAAGTTGGTTTTACCCTCAATTTTGAACGGATAAAAAAAGAACTCACCAAAGGTATAGTGCGTGAACGCCATTTGGCAAAAGCTCTTCGTATGAAAGTGTACGAGATATTCGGTGAGGACAAGGAGGGTATCAAAGGCGTGTTGGAAAAGATTTTCGGGGGGAAGTCTTTGCGTGCTCCCGTAGAAAATATCGCTGAGGTAGAAAATGAAATTCGGTCGAACTTGCTCAAGGCAGGGGGAAGAGCTTTTGTTCCTGAGGATGCAAAGGCTTTTTTGCCGATGGAAACCATATGCGAGATTGTTTTGGCAGCAGGAGGTATTCCTACTTATCCTTTTCTTGGAGACGACGCGCAAGGGAATTACACCGATTTTGAAAAGGATTTAGAGTCTGTTGCTGAGGAACTAGCCAAACGCGGTTTTCATTCGGTAGAATTTATCACTACCCGCAACAGGGTGGATTTGCTGGAAAAATATGCCGGTTATTTGCATGATCACGGATTTGTGGTAACCTTCGGGAGCGAGCACAATACGCCTGTCATGGAACCTGTTGAACTTTTTGCACGGGGTCGTACGCCGCTTACCGAACGACTAATGCAGATTAATTACGAAGGTGCCTGTGTGGTTGCTGCTCATCAGCATGTAGTAGCACAGGGATTAGAAGGTTATGTCGATGGCAAAGGATATGCTGATCGTGCAAAAAGAGAGGAATGGGTAAAACTCGGTGACGAATTAATAAGAAGTAAGATATGAAAGAATTGGAAAAACTTATCGAAATATCGCAATTTTACGGGCGGGACAACCGTTTTGTAATTGCAGGCGGAGGTAATACTTCATATAAAAATGAAGGAAAAATATGGGTGAAAGCCAGTGGATCATCCCTTGCAACGATAACCGAGGAGGGGTTTGCTGTACTTGACAGAACTAAACTGAATAAAATGTCGGAAAAGGTTTACAGTAATAATCCTAAAGAACGCGAAGAAGAAGTGAAAAACGATTTGGTTGCTGCCAATCTTACTAAAGACAAGCGTCCTTCGGTAGAAACTTCGCTGCACAATATTATCGAGTATGCTTTTGTTGTTCATCTGCATCCCACCATAGTAAATGCTTTAATGTGTTCACAAAATGCCGAAAGTGAGTTGAAAAAACTTTTCGGTGAGAAGGCTCTGTTTGTTGAATATACAGATCCGGGTTATGTCTTGTTTAAGAAAGTAGATGAAAAGCTGAAAGCATATCGTACAACTTATCACGAGGAGCCGCATGTCATCTGGTTGCAAAATCACGGCATTTTTGTGGCTGCCGATACCACAGAGGAAATCAAAACGCTTTATTCGGATATTTTTTCTACGCTTGAAAGAGCAATAAAAAATCCTCTTCCCGATGGTGAAAAACCGATTTGCCGATGTGTTACTCAGGTTTTGCCCGGTATCCGGATGATGCTGTCGAAAAGCGAATTAAAGACGTTGAAAGTGCGCAATAACGAACTGATTGCCTATTTCAGTGACCATATCGATCGTCAGGCAGATATTGCTCAACCTTTTACTCCCGACGAAATTGTTTATTGCAAATCGAATTACCTTTTTATTAATAAAGATAATCCCGATGAAATATTAGAGGAAGCCGAAAAGTCTGTTCCTGCTTTTACCGAAAAGTTTGGATATCAACCCAAGGTGTTATTGATAAAAGATATTGGTCTTGTAGCTGTTGGTGATCATGCGAAACAATGCGATATCATTCTCGATGTTTTTGAGGATGCCATGAAAATTGCCTATTTGGCGCAGTCTTTTGGCGGCGCACATCCTATGACGAAAGAACAGATTGATTTTATTGATAATTGGGAAGCCGAAAATTATCGTCGAAAGATTATGTCGACCGAAAAGATTGGACGTGCTGAAAATAAAACCATTGTAGTTACGGGTGCTGCACAAGGTTTCGGCGAGGGTATATCCCGTAATTTATTGCTGGAAGGAGCCAATATTGTTGTTGCCGATTTAAATGAGGAAAAAGGCTTATTGACAACAGAACATTTTAATGCCTTGCTAGAAGGAAGAGGCAACAAGGCCTTATTTGTTAAGACCAATGTGGCTGAGATTCCAAGTCTTGAAAACCTCATTTACGAAATCGTCTGCCATTTTGGAGGTATCGATTGCTTTATCAGTAACGCTGGTGTATTACGAGCGGGAGGACTGGAGGAAATGGAGCCGGATATTTTCGACTTCGTAACCAAAATAAATTATAACGCCTATTTTTACTGTACGAAAGTGGCAAGTAAGGTAATGAAACAGCAAACGAAATATGCTTCGGAAGATTATTATGCCGATATTATTCAGATCAATTCCAAATCGGGATTAAGAGGAAGTAAGGCTAATTTTGCCTATGCCGGAGGAAAATTCGGAGGAATTGGATTGACACAGTCTTTTGCATTGGAATTAGCCCCTTTTCGTATCAAAGTGAATGCGGTATGTCCCGGAAATTTTTTCGAAGGGCCGCTTTGGAGTGATCCAGAAAATGGGTTGTTTGTTCAGTATTTGAAGGCCGGTAAAGTTCCCGGCGCAAAAACGGTAGAAGATGTAAGAGCGTATTATTTGGCACAAATACCGATGAAGAAAGGTTGTTCGCCTGAAGATGTTACCAAAGGAGTTCTTTATTTGATGGAACAATGCGGCGAAACCGGTCAGGCATTGCCTGTTACCGGAGGTCAGGTTATGTTGAATTAGTTTGTTCTTTTAAAAGAGAGAATTATTTATTATTTAATGCAGTAAAATAACAACAAATAAAAATCCTTTTTAGGGATTTAAAATTTATGAAGACAAAAGCAGTTCGTTTATACGGTAAAAAGGATCTTCGATTAGAAGAATTTGAATTGCCACCTATAAAAGATGATGAGATTTTGGCTAAAGTTGTGTGCGATTCGTTGTGTATGTCATCTTACAAGGCGGCCATTCAGGGAGCAGATCACAAGCGAGTGCCCGATAATGTTGCCGAAAATCCGGTGATTATTGGTCATGAATTTGCAGGTGAGTTGATTGAAATTGGTTCGAAGTGGGCCGATCAATTTAAGGTTGGAGATAAATTTTCTATTCAGCCAGCCTTGAATTATGAAGGTGGTCCTGTTGGAGTATTGAGTGCGCCGGGTTACAGTTACCGGTATATTGGCGGTGATGCTACCTATGTGATTATCCCTAATGAGGTGATGGAGCAAAATTGTTTGCTGCCTTATCACGGTGAGGGATTTTATCCGGCATCGCTGGCTGAACCTCTCTCGTGTGTGATTGGTGCCATGCATGCCAATTATCATTTGACACCGGGTAGTTATGTGCATAAAATGGAGATTGTAGATGGCGGGAAAATGGCTATCCTGGCCGGCGTGGGTCCGATGGGATTGGCCGCTATCAATTTTGTGCTACATAGGGAAGATCGTCGCCCATCGTTGTTGGTGGTTACCGATATTGATCAGGTTCGTCTCGATAGAGCCGCATCATTGTATACAGTAGAATTTGCTGCTTCACGCGGTATTGATCTTCATTATATCAATACTTCGGTTCTGCAGAATCCGGTGGAAGAATTAAGAGCGTTGACCAATAATGAAGGATATAACGATGTGTTTGTTTTTGCTCCGGTGAGATCATTAGTCGAACAAGCCGACGCTATTCTCGGATTCGACGGATGTCTCAACTTTTTTGCAGGACCAAGCGATCCGAATTTTAGTGCTATGTTGAATTTTTATAACGTTCATTATGCCTATACACATATTGTAGGTACAAGTGGAGGGAACAATGAAGATATGCTGGAAGCATTGGATATAATGAATAAGGGCCTAGATCCTGCCGGTCTGGTTACTCATATCGGGGGACTGAACGCTGTACCTGAAGCGACTCTTCATTTACCGGAAATTCCGGGTGGAAAAAAATTGATTTATACCCACATCACCATGCCTTTGACAGCAATTTCAGATTTTGCCGAATTGGGTAAAGCCAATGGGGTTTTTAGAGAATTGGCTTCCATTTGTGAAAAACATAAAGGATTGTGGAGTGTTGAAGCAGAAACATTTTTGTTGGCAAATATAGATAAATTAAGCTGATTTTGAATAGAGAGATTATGAAGCAATTAGATGTTAAATTGATGCATCCAGTGGAACAAATCAATGTGATCATCGGAAGGATTTACCGGAGTGGAATGACTACAACTTCCGGTGGAAATGTCTCTATTAGGGACGACAACGGTGATATTTGGATCACCCCTTCCGGGGTAGACAAAGGCTCATTAACTCCCAAAGATATCATGTGTGTGAAAAAAGACGGCACGGTTATCGGTCCGCACAAACCGTCCTCTGAGTTACCATTTCATAAGGCAATCTATGAAACCCGTCCGGAGTTAACGGCAATTATTCATGCTCATCCTCCTGCACTTGTGGCGTTCAGCATTGCGCACAAAGTGCCCGATACAAAAATTATTCCTCAAGCCCATAACATATGTGGCGATATCGGTTTTGCACCCTATGGAACACCCGGCAGTGAAGACCTGGGAAAGAAAATTGCCAACGAATTCAAAAACCCCCAGTATAAGGCAGTGATTATGGAAAATCATGGGGTTGTTTTGGGAGGTATCGACATGATGGATGCTTATCAGCGTTTTGAAACGCTCGAATTTTGTTGTCGCACCATAGTAAATGCCAAACGATTAGGTGAGGTGAATTATTTGTCTGACGAACAAATAGCAAAATATGTCAATCATATTCCCACCAATATCCCTTATTTTATGGATATCGATTACCCCTCGGACGAGCGGGCCTTGCGTTCTGAGATGGTGAAAATTATCCGTAGAGCATGTGATCAGGGTCTCATGATTTCGACTTACGGAACGGTATCGGTGCGTTGGCGTGGCGATGATTTTCTGATTACGCCGAGGAATGTGGCACGTTGGGATATTGTTCCCGAAGATATTGTACAGATAAAGAAAGGAATGGCGGAAGCAGGAAAAACGCCAAGTCGGGCTGTAGCCTTGCATCAACGCATATATCAATTGAATCCGCATATCAATTCAATTATTTGCACACAACCGGTCAATCTGATGGCACATGCCATAACCGGTACGAAATTCGACGTACGTACCATTCCTGAAAGCTGGATTTTTCTTCAAGATGTTCCGTCCATTCCTTTTGGTTTAATTTATAATGATATCGATGGTGTGGCGGAAATGTTCAATCATAACAAAGTTATTTTGGTTGAAAACGACAGCGTATTGGTTACCGGCGACAAACTGTTGAACACTTTCGATTATTTGGAAGTGGCCGAATTTTCGGCAAATTCGCTGGTGATGGCTTCAGCTCTCGGTTCTCTTTGTCCTATTAGCGACAAGGAAATAGAAGATTTGAAAGTAGCATTTAATGTAAAATGAGAGGAAAATAAAAAAGTCAGGTGTCCTTTTATGCAGATTATTTTTTCTCCATATACGATGCCTGAATTTAACTTAGCTGCCGAAGAATATTTTTTTTCAGCCAATCGCGAGGAATATCTTTTTCTCTACGTAAACACACCAAGCGTGATTATCGGCTCAAACCAGGCTGTGAGAAATGAGGTAGCTATGGATTTCTGTAGTGCTAACGGCATCCCCATCGTACGAAGATTGTCGGGAGGAGGTGCTGTTTATCATGATGAGGGCAATCTAAATTACTGTTTCATTTTCAATAGGAAACAAGGTCATTCCCCGTTAAATCCTGATTTTTTGCAACCGGTGGTTGCTACCTTAAATTTTATGGGAATTCCTGTTGAAATAGGAAAACGCAAAGATCTTTGGCTTGCCGATGGTCACAAAATATCGGGAACAGCTTCTCATGTGTCGAAGTGCAGAGAATTACATCACGGAACTTTGCTTTATGATGTCGATTTAGAACGATTACAAAAATCATTAACGCCACCTTCCGGAATCCCTTGCAAAAAAGCAACGCCTTCGGTTCCTTCACCGGTAAAAAATATTCGTAGTTTGTGGGAAGAGGCTGCTGGAAAAACTCCATTTGCAGCCAATTTCTTTCTTTCTTTTACAAAGGCCATGCTTTGTTATTACAAAGCGGAAGGACTTTCGCCTTTGTTGCTTGAGGATAAAGAGCGTATCGATATGCTTCGCAAGAGTAAATATGCCCTGCGGGAATGGAATTTTAGAATGTAACGTTCCTTTTTAACTGTACCTGTAAAGTTTCACCACGTTGTTGATGTTTTTTTCTCATTGTGAAGCAAAGCGTAGCGAAACGAAACAATGAGAAAAAGAGCATCCGAATGAAAACTTGATTTCTTTTGAAAGAAATTTAAACTAAAAAATTATGAAACAAGTTTATCATCCGAATGCCGTAACAAATGTACACATTCGCCGGCAAATTAAAGAAAGTTCTTTAACAAATTTTGAATTGGCGCAAACCTTTCATACTTCTCCTGCTACCATCAGTAAGTGGAAAAACAGGGAAACATGCCAAGATCAAAGCTCACGTCCTCATAAGATCGTATGCGCTTTATAGAACATTTTGCAGAAACCATGTCAATCAGATTCCTCTCTTTTTGTTGCTATTGACAGAGCTACAAGAAGGATGTGCTTTATCGAGTCTATGATGCTAAAACCGCTGAAAATACGGAAGATTTTATGAATCGGCGTTTGGAATATTTTCCTTTTGAAATCACGCATGTTTTGACTGATAACGAACCGGAATTTACGAATCGACTTATCAAATCCGGGAAAGGAGAGCTCTGTCAAAAACCCTCTCAATTGGATGAAGTCTGCAAGGCCAATCATATCGAACACGGGCTCACTCGACCTAATACGCCAAAAACAAACGGCATGGTGGAGAGAGCCAACGGAATCATTAAAAAGGAAACCATTCTTAAAGAGAATTACGCAAATAAAGAAGAAATGAATGATGCTCTGATGGCTTTTCTTGTCTATTATATGCTTTACAGAAGACATGGTGGAGTGAGAAAAGAACTAAACGTAAAAACTCCTTTGCAAGCAGTTGAAAAATGGTTTATGTTAAAACCTGAAATTTTTA
>JAAZMQ010000043.1 GCA_012798745.1 Bacteroidales bacterium | reverse complement strand
TCCGATTCGTTCATGCGGTATTGTGACAGAAATTAAGGCAAAAATAGTTTGTTCTGATTTTTCGTGCAAATTTATTTATCTGTCAGTTTTTGCAAGAGTGTTTATGAAAACTTCCGGATTTTCAATAGCCTTCAAATCCCATTGGTGCGATTAAAAGCATAATTTAATTTTATTACTTTTGTTAATCTGCTTTACCCGATGATTTTTGAAGTCATCCTATGCGTAAGTTCAAGAATTGAGCTGCTCGTTACGTGAAAAACCGTTATATTTGCTGCATGAGTGAAGCGATAAATAATCGGACCATAGAAATTCACTGTCCCAAAATATCGGAATTGAAAATTCCGTTACCATTTTGGCAATTTTGTGAAACGAAAAATCAAGATCAACAATTTTTTCCGGTGAGCATTCCCTCCCAACACTTTTTAAACCAACCTCATTACTCTTTCCACTGCATCGTCAATATGCGCGATAGATTCCATACCTAGCGTCATACAATGAATATTCGCCTTGGTAAGCGCAAATTTAAGTGATTGTTCGCGTTCACTGTCGCTCACGTGGCTTCCTTCGCCGAATATTTTCATGCCGATTACTCCTTTTCCGTTCTTTTTGGCTTTTTCCAGAAGTTCTTTTACCCTGTCGGGAGTCCCATCCATATGGCTTTGAAAGGGATTAATCCGTGCCATAATCACATCTACCCAAGGACTATTGACTGCTTCAACCATAGCATCCCAGCTGTGACAAGAAACACCTACAGCTTTGATAATACCGTCTTGTTTGGCTTTTGACAGTCCTTCCATATAGTGCTTGCGGTTATTGCTCCATCCTCCCTGTGATAAACAGTGCATAAGCACAATATCGATATAATCGGTACCTATCTCCTGTCTGTAACGATCGATCGACTCACGCACGGGTACATTTCTATCTGATCCATCTTCGTATGTCCAGATTTTTGTGAGCAAGGTAATATTTTCGCGAGGCAGGGATTTAATGGCATTTCCTACATATTGATGAGAGCCGTAGGAGTCTGCCATATCGAAGAATCTGATTCCTCTGTCGTAAGCGTGGTGAGCCATTTCTGCGAATTTTTTCATACCCAACCGAGTTTGGTTCGATGCTTTGGCTCCTCCTATAGTACCGGTTCCCCATGCAATCCGTGAAACTTTCATTCCGCTATTTCCCAACTTTACTTTGTCGACAATAGTTTTGGATGCAAAAGGGGTCCTACCCATAATGGTCAATCCTGCAAAGCTTGCAAAACTTGTTAGGAGAAAACTGCGTCGCGATATTTTTTTCATCTGATTTTAAAATGTTTACTGTGTCAAAAATAGAAAATAAATTCAATAAATCAAACAGTTGGTCAGTTTTTTAGTTTGCCAGCTGTCTTTATCTCATATAGCGATAATCAACCGTTTTTCGTAGATATTAAAAGTTTATTTTGTTAATCTGCTTCACGGGATGATTTTTGAAGTCATCCTATGGAATAAAGTTCAAGAATCGGGCTGCTCGTTATGTGAAAAACCGTTATATTTGCTGCATGAGTGAAGCGATAAATAACCGGATTATAGTTAACGCATTATGAAAATAGGTATAACAGCAGATTTGCATTTAAAATCGAAAGATGAGACTCCGGAAAGATACGATGCTCTTGGCAACATCATTTCCGATCTCCGCAG
>JAAZMQ010000042.1 GCA_012798745.1 Bacteroidales bacterium | reverse complement strand
TCTTTCGGGGCCTCTTTTCTCCCGTCCTCGTCCGGTATAGGTTGTCCGTTACAAAAATGATTCGGGTACGGGCAAAACGCTCTGATTTGCTGTTTTAGTCTTTGGTGTCTATTTGATTTCATTTTTTCAAGTTTCATTTTGGTCATCCTCGGCACCTCCTAATAAAGCATCAATGGCACACCGTACCTCGAATACAAAACAAAATTCCTTTGGATTCAGATTCATATGGTGTAACAATTCTAATGCTGTTCTTGCATCTTTCAACACAGTTTCCATCAGTTGGGTTGATTCTCTTAATTCGGCAATTTCCATGTTTAATAGTCTTATCTCCTGCTGCTGGGCTTCAAGGTTCATTTCTGCATTTATAAGGCTGGATTCAATAGTATTTTTATCAGATTCTAAAGCTTCATATTTTGCCTTTAATCGGTGTATCTGCGCCGGTGTAAGCCCAGTGTCCTCATACCCTGCAAGGCGGTTAAGTGCATCGGTAACCCTGTTTAATTCGTCAAACTCAAGATTAAGCTGTAATTCTGCGCTATCAACGCCGATTATGTCTGCATTTCCGTATTCATCACGTTCTGTCAACCTCTTAATCATTTTCACCCCTCGCTTTCCAACACCTTCAATAATTCTTCCTCCGTTTTAAATTCCCGTTTGTCGCCGTCTATGAAAAAATACTCCTTCGGTTTTCCAAAACGCTCTTTGCAGTGCTCCCTAACAGGTGTATGGATCTCTCTTTGAACCCCTTTACCTTTATAGTCTGCTCTATAAAGCAACGAATGTTCTTTTGTTGTAGCAAGGTGCGTAATCATTTTCCAATTTATTTGCATTTCAACCCCTCACTTTCTCGGATTGCCTTTTCATAACACTCTCCTAAAACATACTCGTTTGTTCGGTTTCCAATATTTCATATGGTTCTACGTTTTTTCCATTCTTTATAAGTGGAAAGTACCAGATTCCTGGTTTGTTTGGGAGAGAATATGCGATTATGGCTCCGTTTTCTTCCCTCTCCACATTCACGATCCGCTTTCTTTTTACATCGTAGGCTTGCATTCTCTCAACTCCACTTCAACCCTCGGTTCTGTGCTGTACCATTTTTCCACCGTTGCCGATACTATTTGCGAATCGTCATGATACGCCAAACCGTTCAGCGCATCGGATATAATTTTTCCGACGTTGTCCCAATCAGGCCTTTTGGTTGGCCTAATTCTACCGCCCACCATATCTGCCGCCTTCTTCTTGCTTGCCGACTTCGGAATCGTAAAGTATGCCCTCACCGTCATTTTCAATGCGCCCTCAAGTTGCTTTCTAAAGTTTTGCGTTATGTATAGTTGCCTTACAAGCGTTTCATAGTTGACGGTTTTTTGTGGTGTGTATGTATGCCCTTGTTTAGTCGTTCGTGGACGCTGCTTTGCACATGGCTCACCTGGTATTGTCAGTTTTATCATTTCATCCCCTCCTAAAATCGTCCATTTTGACTTGTTCGTTTTCTGCCATCATCACCGCCTGATTACATTTTTTCGGTGGTACAAAATCGTCCTGTTCCATTCTTTGGCAACCTAAACAACGTTTGCACGGTGATGTTTCGTATCGTACTAAATCCGGACCTGTAAATTCACTCAATCATTTTCATCCCTTCCGCTATTTCCGCTATCATTTCTTTTGCTGATTGCGGTAATCTCGCAAGTTCG
>JAAZMQ010000348.1 GCA_012798745.1 Bacteroidales bacterium | reverse complement strand
CTGCCACAAGCGGACCTGCCAAAATGGTGCGTGAACCGGGACCTTGACGTCCTTCAAAATTTCGGTTCGATGTGGAAACAGCATACTTGCCGGCAGGTATTTTGTCGTCGTTCATCGCCAGACAAGCTGAACAGCCGGGTTGACGTAATTCAAAACCGGCTTCTTTCAAAATCTTGTCTAGTCCCTCTGCTTCGATTTGTTTGCGAACTTGCCAACTGCCGGGAACCAGCCATGCGGTAATGTTATCGGCTTTCTTTTTCCCTTTTACATAGTTTGCAAACATTCGGAAATCTTCGATGCGCCCATTAGTACAGCTTCCCAAAAATACATAATCCACCGGTTTGCCTTCTAATTTTTCTCCGGGTTTGAACCCCATGTAGGCTAAAGCTTTCTCAAAAGAAATTCTGCTCGCGGTATCGCTGTTTTGGAGTGCGGGAATTTTTTCGTCAATGGGAATAGCCATACCCGGATTGGTACCGTAAGTAATCATGGGTTTTATTTGTGATGCATCGAATACCACTTCTTTATCGAAAACCGCGTCTTCATCGGTTTTCAGCGTTTTCCAATAAGTTACGGCTTCGTCCCATTTTTTTCCTTTGGGTGCAAATTCGCGACCTTTAAGGTAGGTGAAAGTAGTTTCATCCGGTGCAATCATGCCGCCGCGAGCCCCCATTTCGATGCTTAAGTTGCACAAGGTCATGCGCCCCTCCATAGAAAGATTTTCAACGGCTTCGCCGGCATATTCCACAAAATAGCCTGTTGCGCCACCGGTAGTCAATTGCGAAATCATGTATAATGCCATGTCTTTAGCGGTGACTCCTTCGTTTAATTTCCCTTGAAAAGTGATACGCATGGTCTTGGGGCGTGTTTGCAAAATGCATTGTGAAGCCAACACCATTTCCACCTCGCTGGTGCCGATTCCGAATGCAATGGCACCGAAAGCGCCGTGGGTTGATGTGTGGCTGTCGCCGCAGACAATGGTCATTCCCGGCAGCGTATATCCGTTTTCGGGACCGATAACATGAACAATACCGTTTTTTGGATGGCCTAATCCGTAATAAGTGAGTCCGAATTCCCGTGCATTGTTCGCCAATGTGTCTACCTGAAAACGCGACACTTCATCGCGAATCGGTTTGTCTTGATCCATTGTAGGTATGTTGTGATCGGCCGTTAAAATGGTTTGTTCCGGTCGAAAAACTTTTAATCCTCTTGCACGCAAACCTGCGAAAGCTTGCGGACTGGTCACTTCGTGACAATAATGACGGTCGATGTATAATTGTGTAGGGCCGTCTTTTACTTTCGTTACAATATGGGCATCCCAAATTTTATCGAATAATGTTTTCATTTATATTTTATTGTATTACAAATTTGTTTACTGCATCAATAAATGCTTCTGCAGAAGCAGCGACAATATCGGTGTTGGCCGAGAAACCGTAGTGGATCATGCCTTCGTGTTCTACCTGCATGTGTACCTTTCCGGTATCGTCGCTACCACGGCTTATGGCTTGGATAAGAAATTCTTTGATGGTCATTTCGCGACGGATAATGTTTTTTATTGCACGAATAGCTGCATCCACGGGCCCGTTTCCGGTAGCAGTGGCTTCAAAATGTTCACCGGCAATATTTAATCCAATGCTGGCAACATTGCGTACGCCTATTCCGCAAAGCACTTGCAGGTAATCTATTTTTATGCGGTGCAGTTTCGAATCTTTTCCTACCAGCATCAAAATGTCATCATCGGTTACACTTTTCTTTTTGTCGGCCAATTCGAGGAATTTTTGATATACTTTATCGAGTGCGTCCGATTCGAGCTTCACACCCAGAACTTCCAATCTGTTTCTCAATGCTGCTCGTCCGCTACGTGCCGTTAATACAATTGAATTGCTGTCGATTCCTACATCTTGCGGATTGATGATTTCGTAAGTTTCTACGTTTTTCAAAACACCATCTTGGTGGATACCCGATGAATGTGCAAAAGCATTGCGTCCTACAATGGCTTTGTTGGGTTGGACGGGCATGTTCATCAAATTAGATACCAAGCGGCTGGTGGCATAAATTTTCTCGGTGTTGATGTTGGTATAAAAGCCACGTTCCGGGTGACTTTTAAGAGCCATTACTACTTCTTCCAGCGGTGTATTTCCGGCCCTTTCACCTACACCATTAATGGTGACTTCGATCTGTCGTGCTCCATTCAAAATCCCTGAAATGGTATTTGCCGTTGCCATGCCTAGATCTTGATGGCAGTGGGTGGAAAGAATGGCATTTTTCATATCTACATGATCGATCAGGTATTTGATTTTGGCTCCGTATTCATCAGGGAAACAGTATCCTGTGGTGTCGGGTATATTTACTACTGTGGCTCCGGCATCGATAACTGCTTGCACTACACGGGCAAGGTATTCGTTTTCGGTGCGGCCGGCATCTTCGGCATAAAATTCGACATCATCCACAAAATTTCGCGCATATTTTACGGCTTTGACTGCTCGTTCAAGAATTTCTTCCCGATTGGAATTGAATTTATATTTGATGTGTGGATCCGATGTGCCGATCCCTGTGTGTATTCGTTTGCGTTTTGCATATTTTAATGCTTCGGCTGCCACTTCGATATCTTTTTCGACAGCACGGGTGAGTGCACATATTACAGGCCATGTAACTGCTTTGGAAATTTCCACGACAGAATTGAAATCTCCGGGACTCGATACCGGAAAGCCGGCTTCTATTACGTCTACTCCTAAATCTTCCAAAGCTCGGGCTACTTCTAT
>JAAZMQ010000349.1 GCA_012798745.1 Bacteroidales bacterium | reverse complement strand
TTGACGGCTATAACACGATTATTTTCAACCCGGTAGACAACAACCTTGCAGAGCCTATCCGATTCTTAGCGGAAAACCCAGAGGCCAGAGAAGTGATGGGCAAGCGGAACCGCGAGATAGCCTGTGACTGTTTCGACATAAGGATTTGGCAGGCGAGATGGGATGTGGTTTTGAGGCAGTTTGGAGGTTGATGCCTTTTGATTAATTTTTGCATAGCTTCTGGCGGACCGTATAGGGGCATCTGCGAGGCCATTACAGACCCAATACGCGAGCATTTATCCGACAGCACTATATGTCACACAGAGCAATCCGGCGCAACCAACGTCGGTTTTTTTGTGACCCAAACAAATTGCCAAGTCTTTATCCCCCACGGCATAGCAGACAAAAACTATCGCAATGCCGATAAGGTAAATGCGTTTGAGTATGTGTTTGTTTCCGGGCCTGCATGGGTGGACAAGTTAGTTAGGCAGGGATTCCCACGGGACAGAATTTTGGTCGGTGGGTATACCAAACTTGACCCCGTTTTTCAAGGGAAGTACGAGCGGACACGCCGCACGTTTTGCGTGATACTCTATGCCCCAACGCATGGTGCAATTCCTGTAGTATCTTTGGATGGAAGATTTGAACAATACCTGCCCCATTTAGAGGAATACTATGTGGTCGTTCATGCACCGCACCCTGCACGGGTTACAGGACAGAAGAATGGCGGGCAAGTGACCATGCAGGCGTTAGTAGATGCCGATATAGTAATAACTGATGCGGGGAGTCTGGTCTATGAAGCATGGGCATTGGGCAAGCCAGTGGTGTTTCCCTCCTGGTTGACCAAGGAAGGGGTTTTGGGGTGTTTCTCTGGTTCTTTTGAGGAACAGATTTATCGGGAAGAAATCGGTTATCATGCCACGGATTACAATGACTTACTGCGTCATCTCAAGCGAGCAGCCTTGTTTGGGATAGACGATAGAGCAGTTAGTTTTATTGAGCAGATATTTCCCGTAGAGTTACGGGGCAGAAGTGGTGAAGTAACTGCCAATTTATTAAGGAGGTTTGAGAAATGAGCAAAAATTTGGTTGTAAATCCGAAGATAGACAAGTATTCCGCTATCTTCGATAGAGACTACTTTGAGAACGGTGTCGCTACCAAGAAAAGCAATTACAAAGATTATTCATGGGATAGACTAGGTAGTTATTTTCAACGAACAGCACGACATATTATAGACAAGTTTAAGCCCGAGAAAACCCTTGATGTAGGATGCGCCAAGGGTTTTTTAGTTAAGGCGCTGGATGAATTAGGCGTGGATGCTTACGGCATTGACCCTTCGACCTATGCCGTGTCAAATGCTCATCCTGACATAGCCGATAAGATTCAGCAAGAGATAGCGCAGTCTATCCCCTATCCTGAGAACGCCTTTGACGTTGTGACTTGCTTTGACGTACTAGAACATATCCCGGCAAGAGAAGTGCCAAAAACTTTGAAGGAACTGTTGAGAGTGTCGAATCAGTGGGTAGTCCTGCGTGTAGTAACCCGTGAAGTCGAAGGTGATTTGGATGCAAGCCATGAGACAATCCGAGGCAAAGAATGGTGGACTGAGAAAATCGAAAAAGCGGGTGGTATTGTTGAGCCTGTAGACAATTTTGTGCACAGTTCTACCTGGTGGTTTAACGTGCCCGAGTTTTTGATGGTGGTTAGAAAAGCGTAAAGGCGGTGATAGCGAATGAGATTAAGATGGCCTTTTAAGCGAGCGAGGGCAGAACCAGAGTCTATACCAACAGGGAGAATAACCTCTACTGGCAGTGGTTTTTATAAGAGCAGTACCCTTTCGCCTTATCGGTCAAGGACTTCTGATGTATTGGAAACATTGCGAACGATATCCGATGA
>JAAZMQ010000347.1 GCA_012798745.1 Bacteroidales bacterium | reverse complement strand
GGTAGTTTGCGGATGGACGCTCGATTATATTTTTCAATCCCTAACGGGACAATTATTTGCTGTTAAAGATTACGCCGCCAACTTTGCACAATTACAAGAAAATCACTTAAAACAGACCTTATTGACGACGATTTTCATTATTTTGACGGCTCTCTTTACGTTATCGGGTGTGAGAAGGGGTGTAGAAAAGTCCTCCAAAGTATTTATGCCAATTCTTTTTCTCCTTCTTATCATTTTAGGAATTCGTGCCGTTACACTTCCCGGATCATCAGAAGGATTGGCCTTTTTATTCAAACCCGAAATAAAAAACGTAAAATCTACTGTCTTCCTTGACGCAATGGGACAGGCCTTCTTCTCGCTTTCTATCGGAATGGGGTGCATGACAACATACGCGTCCTACTTCAGGAACGATGTGAATCTGACTAAAACGGCCGTTCAAGTTTCCGTTCTCGATACATTGGTGGCTATTCTGGCAGGAGTAGTTATTTTTCCTTCTGCTTTTGCACTAACGACAAACTCTGATACAATTATTTCCGATCTGGTAGCCGGCGGTCCCGGCTTATTATTCATCACCATACCTCGATTATTTGACCAAATGTCGTTATCAGTACTGTGGTCAACATTCTTTTTTGTTCTTCTGGCTCTTGCAGCTATCACCTCTACCATATCGTTAATGGAAGTAACCACTATTTACATCCAAGAAGAATATCGCATTTCGCGAAAAAAAGCAACTTTTTTTGTGTGCATCGGTGTATTCATTACAGGAACCATCTCATCCTTCTCACCGGAATTCTTTAATTTACTGGATTATGCTTCCGCAAAACTCATGCTTCCTATCGGTGGGTTTTTTATCTCGCTTTTTGTAGGTTGGTATTTGGATCAAAGACTCATTATGGCTCAAATCGCCAATAAAGGAGCTATTAAATATGGTTTAGGATTTCTTAAAGGATACATTTTTATTCTCCGATACGTTGCCCCTACAGCAATTTTAGCCATATTTCTCTATGGCTTGCTGTCATAATAACTTAAAAGAAAATTTTATCGAAAGTAGAACAAAAAATAGTTTATGCACCAAAGTTTTTTTATAAAAAACATGCTGATGAAAAAGTTTCCCGAGAGGGTTTTGCTCTTCCTCCAAAATGTATTACTTTTGCGTCAAATAATGAAGGAAATCCATGCAATATAAAATATTTCCACCTGACAAACTGCAAACCACCATTACCCTCCCCCCTTCAAAAAGCATTAGCAACCGTTTGCTGATTCTGAATGCCTTAAGTTGTAGTCCCTACCCCATTGAAAACCTATCTAACTGCGAAGACACCCAAGTACTTATTGACGCCTTTAACTCCGAATCCAATGTTTTCGACGTTAAAGGAGCGGGAACAGCTATGCGTTTTTTAACCGCATTCCTGGCTGAAATGGAAGGAGAATGGATCATTCGGGGAAATGAGCGTATGCACGAACGCCCTATCTATCCGTTAGTTAATACCCTTATCGCTTTAGGAGCCGAGATTGAATATTTGGGAAGAGAAGGGTACCCCCCCCTAAAGATAAAAGGTAAACATCTGGAAGGGGGTGAAGTGTATCTTTCGGGTAATATGAGTTCGCAATTTGTATCGGCATTGCTGATGATCGCCCCCAAGATGGACAAAGGGCTCATCATTCACCTTGAAAACGAAGTGATATCGAAACCTTACATTCATCTAACTCTTGGCTTGATGGAAAAATACGGAGTGAAAGCGAAATGGGAAGGAAAAGATATCAGTGTAAAACACCAAGAATATGTTCCAACCCCTATCAAAGTAGAAGCCGATTGGTCAGCAGCATCGTATTGGTATTCAATGGCGTCGTTGATCCCGAAAGCAGAGGTAACGCTGCTAGGATTAAATCAAAACAGCTTACAAGGAGATTCCAACCTTGTCAATCTCTTTCCCGACCTTGGTGTTTCGACTGAATTCATACCCAAGGGAGTAATCATTCGAAAAACAAAAAAATCAACCAAAAAGTTCTTTCACGATTTTGTTAATGAACCGGATCTTGCACAAACTTTTGTAGTTGCCTGCTGTTTATTGAATGTTCCATTTCTGGTTTCGGGAGTGCAAAGTCTTAAAATAAAAGAAACCGATCGTATTAATGCATTAAAAACGGAATTATTAAAACTTGGCTATGTGTTGAAAGACGATAACGAGTACAGAATGTTGGAATGGAGTAACGAAAGATGTTTTCCACAAAAAGACGCTGTTATCGAAACCTATAACGATCATCGAATGGCAATGT
>JAAZMQ010000346.1 GCA_012798745.1 Bacteroidales bacterium | reverse complement strand
TCTCATAGGTTTCTATTTTTTGTCTTTTTTCTGTGTATTATACCACTTCAATCCTCATCAGATCGCAAATTACGGCCTGGCGTGTAAACATGCCGTTTCTTGCTTGTTGGAAATAATATGCTTTGGGATTATCGTCCACATCCTGGTCAATTTCTTTTACTCGCGGAAGGGGATGCAACACTTTCAAATTCTCTTTCGAATCTTTCAGCATATCGTCATACAAAACATATACGTTTTTTACTTTTTCGTATTCCATGAGATCGGTAAAACGTTCTCGTTGGACGCGTGTCATGTACAAAATGTCAGCGCTGTTGATGGCTTCGGGTGAAAATTCCGAAAATTCGTTGTATCGAATGCCTTTTTTATCGCAAAACGTTTTATATTTCTCGGGGATTTTAAGTTCTTCGGGGGCAACAAAATTAAAGGTCGGATTAAAGTAAGACAGACCTTCAATCAAAGAATGTACGGCGCGACCGTATTTAAGGTCGCCAACAACAGTGATTGTAAGATTTTCCAGCGTTCCCTGTGTTTCGTAAATGGAAAACAAATCGAGCAACGTTTGTGTTGGATGTTGATTGGAACCGTCACCTGCATTGATAATGGGAACGGGTGAAATTTCGGAAGCATAGCGTGCCGATCCTTCCAAATAGTGCCGCATGATGATAAGATCGGCATAATTGCTAACCATCATGATGGTATCTTTTAACGACTCGCCCTTAGTCAGACTGCTGGTAGCCGTGTCTGAAAAGCCAATAACGCGCCCTTGCAGGCGGTTAATTGCTGTTTCAAAACTGAGACGAGTACGCGTGGAAGGTTCAAAAAAGAGCGTTGCGCATACTTTCCCTTTTAAAAAATCGCGATTAGGATTGGCTTTGAATTTAGCAGCATTATTGAGGATGCGCAAAATATCATCCTTATTGTAATCGTGGATATCAACTAAGCTTTTGGGTTTCATAGGATGTATTTCCATTAAAGGAGGTTTTTATCGAACACAAAAATAGAAAAAAAGAGGGTGTTTAAAAAGCCGTAATTTGTTGAATAAATAATATTTAACATTAAAGGTCTCCGGAGATGTGATTTTGAGGTTTATTTTTCGCTCAGCTCCGGAATAGCAGACGATGATTTTGGCGGATCAGACTGTGAGAGCGCATGCATATTGTTCAGCACTCAACTCCACGGCATTTTCGCAAGTTTTCACCGCTTCATCGGCATAGAAAATTTGCAGATAGTTTTGAATAATGGATAGCTTGATGTTGTTTGTTCGAGCCCCTCCATCGAATATTTGCCACGATGCATTTATGCCGTAATTTCCCGTTGTAGAATGAGAAGATGAGGAGTTGTTTGTTGGAAAAGGATAATTGCTCAGGTTTTGAGTTATCGATGCCGATAAGGAAGGTAACAAGGCTGCTCGTGCCTGTTTGGTATCCACTTTACTGCTTTCTTTTTTCTGCTTACGGAATTTTCAATGCGAGCGACGTACTATTTTTCTTGATTCAGGCATTCCCGGAAGCAGAAAATCAACATTTTTCCGGCTGTCGGAAAACCCGAGCACGACAATTCAATTATTTTCTTTTATTTCTGAAAATCCGAAGACGGGAATTTAATTCATTTCTTCATTTCTGAAAACAAGAAGCAGCAAATTCATTCCACTTCTCCCTTTCTGAAAACCGGAAATCGGAAATTCGATTCATTTCATGCTTTCCGAAAACCCGATAGGGGCAATTCAAACCATTTCAAGGTTTCCGGAAACTAGAAACCGACATACCAACCGATCTGCCTCTATCAAAAAAAAAATAGGAACCATGAAATCGACCAATCAGCCCCAAAAATGCGGTCATTTTTGGTCGAAATAAAGATTTTTTATCTGTGCAAGATTTTGGAAATCATGGAATAATAAAAATTATTCCAAAAATTAAACTTAACTAACCGGACTCAGTGTTAATTATCATAAAATACATCCGATTTTTGGTAAAAAACGTTTTTTGGAAGAAGTTGAAGGCGGTTGTAGTAGAGAAAATGAAAATCGGCTTCTGAACTTTTGTTTTTTCAGTGATAAAAAAAGAGTGTCCAAACGGACACTCTCATTCTTATCATTTTATTGTATTTTGTTTTACACTTCCAAATCGATATCGAAGAGTTCGTGCCAGGGAAGTCCCTGTTTGTTAAGTTGATCCATAAACGGATCGGGATCAAATTCTTCTACATTGAAAACACCCGGTTTTTTCCAGATGCCTTGCAGGAACAGCATGGCACCGATAGTTGCCGGTACTCCTGTGGTATAACTTACCCCTTGAGCTCCGGTTTCGCGGTATGCCGCCTCATGGCTGCAATTGTTATAGATATAATAGGTGCGTTCTTTGCCATCTTTTATGCCGCGGATACGGCATCCGATGGATGTCTGACCGGTATAATTTTCGCCCAGCTCGCCCGGATCGGGAAGGACAGCTTTTAAAAACCGGATAGGAACGATTTTCTGGCCGTTAAATTCCACTTCGTCGATACGTGCCATTCCGATATTTTGAATTACCCGCAAGTGAGTGAGGTATTCGTCGCTGAACGTCATCCAGAAGCGCGCACGTCGTAGTGACGGAAAGTTTTTTACCAGCGATTCGAGTTCTTCGTGATAAATCACATACGATTCTTTGGGCCCGATTTCGGGATAGGTCAGAGGTTTATGAATTTCGTGAGGCTCGGTTTCGATCCATTTTCCGTTTTCGTAGTATCTCCCTTTTTGGGTAACTTCACGAATGTTGATTTCGGGATTGAAATTTGTGGCAAAAGGTTTGTGATGATCGCCTGCATTGCAATCCACGATGTCGAGATAGTGAATTT
>JAAZMQ010000345.1 GCA_012798745.1 Bacteroidales bacterium | reverse complement strand
TCGGATAAAAGCCGCATTACGGTGGTTGAAGCGGATGAGTACGATCGCTCTTTTCATTGGCTGCGGCCGTGGATCGCCATCATTACATCGGCCGATCCCGACCATCTGGATATTTATGGTACTGCTGAGGCTTATCGCAAGAGTTTCGAAAAGTTTACCTCGCTTATTCGCCCTGACGGATATTTAATCCTAAAAAAAGATATTGCTGTAACACCCCATTGTGAACCGACGGTTCGTGTTTTTACATATTCCGAAAACGATGGTGATTTTCATGCTGAAAACATCCGCATCGGAAATGGAGAGATTGTGTTTGATTTTGTTTCGCCTTTTGGTGTTATAACCGATGTTCAGTTGGGCGTTCCTATGAAAATCAATGTCGAGAATGCCGTAGCTGCTACTGCGGCTGCAATGCTTGCCGGCGTTACGGCGGGTGAGGCTCGCGAAGCCATGCAGACATTTTCCGGTACAAGACGCCGGTTCGATATCCGATTAAAAACGGATAATATTATTTTAATTGATGATTACGCTCATCATCCCAAAGAATTGGCCGAATCCATCGATTCGATCAAGGCCTTGTATCCTACGAAGAAAATAACGGGAGTTTTTCAACCTCATCTTTATACACGTACTCGGGATTTTGCTGATGAATTTGCACGGAGTCTTTCCCTGTTGGACGAAGTAATTCTGCTGGATATTTATCCGGCGCGAGAAGAACCCATTGAAGGTGTGACGTCGGGGATCATTTTTAATAAAATTACGACCAAAAACAAAGTATTGTGTAATAAATTGGATCTCCTTGAAATATTGAAGAGCAGAAATATTGAAGTATTGGTGACGTTTGGGGCAGGTGATATTGATCAACTTTTACCTGATATCGAGAAGCTCTTAAAAGAGAAATAGCGTAGTGTTGTAAATTTTTACTGTTTCGTTTTAAAGTGTAACTTTGTAATCATATAACCTCGAATGAAGAAATTTCTGATCATATTGGCTTCATTGTCGATAGTGGGATACCTGGTTTTTGCGGTTTTTTATTTTCGGAATTCTTCGCGAAACCAGGAATGTACTTGTTTTGAGGTTATTATAAAAAATAGTGCAAAAACACAGTTTCTGCATGCCGAAGATATCGTACAGTTGATAAAAAGCAAAGACTTGTATCCGGTCGGAAAACAAATGAATGAAGTAAATACGCTTGATATTCAGCATGCAATTATGACCAATAAACTCGTGAAATCTGCCGAGGTATATTCCACTTCGAACGGTTCGATTGTAGCAAATATTTATCAACGAAATCCTATTTTGCGTGTGATTTCCGATACGGAGGGTCATTTTTATATCGATAAAAATCGGGAGATCATGCCGACGTCGGGTCGTTTTTCGGTTTATGTTCCTCTTGCAACAGGTAATATAAGCGAAGAATTTGCTAGGGGGAAATTGTATGATTTTGCCAAGTTTCTGCATGATAACCCCGATTGGGATGCATGGATAGAGCAAATTGTGGTGAAAAAGAATGAAAGAGTGGAATTGATTCCTCGGGTGGGAGATTTTCGTATCATTTTGGGAACTTTAGATGATTATCCCGCTAAATTAGCGAAATTTGCACTCTTTGTAAAGAAAGGACTTAACGTAGTGGGGTGGAATCGCTATTCCGAAATCAATCTTTCATTCGATAATCAAGTAGTGTGCACAAAAAAATAATTTAATTTTCTCATGTGAAAATGAGTGAATTGATAAAACAAAAATGAGTGTCGGAACGTTTGATAAATAAAGAAACAATCCGATGTTCTATCATTTACATTTAAAGTATGATACAATCAGATTCAGGATTTATAGCAGCCATTGATTTAGGGACTTCCAAAATTACCGGGGTTGTCGGGCGACGGAATGAAAACAATGTTATCTCGGTATTAGCTTGCGAAACTATTCCGTCCGATCAATGTATTCGTCGTGGATTAGTATATAATATAGAGGAAACAGGGGCTAAGGTTCGTAAGTTGATCAATTTGCTTGAAAACAAACTTGGCAGGAAAATCGGTAAAGTTTATGTTCCTATAGCAGGACAATCGTTGCGTTCTGTCGATTTTAGAGAGAGAATGCAACTTTCTCCTTCGGGAATTGTGACGACAGAGATCATAGCACAACTTCACAAAGAGGCCGAGAAATATCATCCCGAAATGGCCGGACGATATGCTATTGCCGATGTAGAATATTTTTTGGATGGGAAACCCGAGAAAAATCCTGTGGGTATTACCTGTTCTATTATCGAAGCCAATTACAAGATGATTGTTGGGCGTCCCAATATCATAGCAAACATACAAAAGAGCATTCGCGATAGAGCTCAAGTAAATATTGCCGGTTATGCCGTTGGTGCGTTAGCATCAGCTGCAATCGCTTTGAATGAAGAAGAAAAGGAGTTGGGCTGCGCTTTTATCGATTTTGGCGGAGGTACCACAACATTATCGATATATAAAGGGGGTGTTTTGCGAAGGATGGTGGTTATTCCTTTTGGAGGACGCGCGATTACGAAAGATATTTGTGAACTGAATTTTATTGAAAGCGATGCCGAACAATACAAAATAAAATTTGGGAAAGCCCACGACAATCAGGATAATTTGCTTTCTTCTCCGTTTTTCTCAAAACCGGATATCGATTTGGTGGAGCTGAATAAAGTAATAAGAATGCGGCTCGATGAAATTGTGGCCAATGTAAAGGAACAAATCGTGTTGTCGGGGTATGATGGGCAGTTGGGGGCAGGCATTGTGATGACCGGCGGTGCTTCGCAATTGAAAAATTTGGATATTTATCTTACCGAGAAGTTAAAAATGCCGGTACGGCAAGCGTCGGCCAAAAAGTCTTTTGTCAACAATTTTCCTGAATTAGCTAGTGATCCTTCGTTAACATGTGCGTTGGGATTGTTGCTGTTTGGAACAGAAGATTGTGAGAAAAAACCGGTTGCGCAAACAACAGGAGAAGAAACTTTGCAGGAGGAAAGAGAATTTTCCAAAAATGCAAGCAACCCAAAGCAAAAAGGAGATAAAAAGAAAACCGATAAAAACAAAGAAGTGAAAAAACGCGCAGACAGTTTTTTTTCACGAATGGGGGATATCCTTGGAGAAATGTTTTCTGAAGACGAAAACAATTGATAAGTAATGAATACACACAAGTAGAGGAATTTAGTATGGATGACACGATATTGGATTTTCAGTTAGAAAGTCGCACAGAAGCTATTATCAAAGTAATTGGCGTAGGGGGTGGCGGAGGAAATGCCGTCAATCACATGTTTCGTGAGGGAATACATAACGTTTCTTTTGCTCTCTGCAATACCGATAATCAGGCATTGATGGAGTCGCCGGTTCCCGTCAAAATTCAATTAGGAGAAAATACAACCGGCGGATTGGGTGCCGGAAACAGACCCGAGATTGCCCGTAAGGCTGCCGAAGAAAGTATCGATTTGATACGCGATTTATTGAGTGATGGCACACGCATGGCGTTTATCACGGCGGGTATGGGCGGTGGAACAGGGACGGGTGCAGCTCCCGTTGTAGCTAAAGTTGCCAAGGATATGGGCATCTTAACGGTGGGAATTGTGACTATTCCTTTCGTTTTCGAAGGTCCAAAAAAGATTATTCAGGCATTGAAGGGGGTTGAAGAAATTGCTGCCAACGTAGATGCTCTTCTGGTGATCAACAACGAG